>NZ_JAMXEX010000011.1 GCF_025370775.1 Ancylothrix sp. D3o
TATAAAGGCGGTTTTCGGTGCTTGTAACCCAGCTACAGAACCGTTCCCAGACGTTAGAGCGCTCTGTGCGCTGTAATGTGGTCGTCATAGTTTTATGAGTGCTATTGATTTGTTAAGGTTCGGATGATGCTTTTATCTTAGGGGGATTTTTAAGTTTTGTAAAGGCTTGTTAATAACATTTAATATTATGACTCTCATAAGTCTGGCTTATCTTAAACCTAGGGACACGGCCCCCAAAACCTACCGGCCCCCAAAACCCACCGGCCCCATCCAAACCCGAATCCCCAGCCCAATGAGATATGCAGCCCACAGGAAGGTAAAATAGAGACCTTACAGGGATTAAAAAAAAGCCTCCATGTCTACCATCTCCCAATCGCCCTTTTCTCCAGAAGAAATCGCCTCAGAAGGCATAAAACCCGAAGAATACACAGAAATCGTCAACCGGCTCGGACGCCACCCCAACAAAGCCGAGCTTGGAATGTTTGGCGTTATGTGGTCAGAACACTGTTGTTACAAAAACTCCCGTCCCCTCCTCAAACAATTTCCCACCCAAGGCGAACGCATACTTGTCGGCCCCGGAGAAAATGCCGGTGTGGTAGACTTAGGCGACGGAATCCGACTAGCTTTTAAAATTGAATCTCACAATCACCCCTCCGCCGTCGAACCCTTCCAAGGCGCAGCCACCGGCGTTGGAGGTATATTGCGTGATATATTCACAATGGGAGCGCGGCCCATAGCCCTTTTAAACTCCCTGCGTTTCGGCTCTCTCGAAGATGCCCGCACTCGCCGGCTCTTTAGCGGAGTTATATCAGGCATCTCACATTACGGTAATTGTGTGGGAGTTCCCACCGTAGGCGGTGAAGTATATTTTGACCCCGCCTACACCGGCAACCCCCTCGTCAACGTTATGGCGCTGGGACTCATGGAAACCCCAGACATCGTAAAATCAGGCGCAGCAGGAATAGGCAACCCCGTCCTTTACGTTGGTTCCACCACCGGCAGAGACGGCATGGGTGGTGCAGCCTTTGCTAGTGTTGAACTCAGCGAACAATCCCTAGACGACCGGCCAGCCGTCCAAGTCGGCGACCCCTTCCTCGAAAAATCCCTGATCGAAGCCTGCCTTGAAGCCTTCAAAACCGGCGCCGTCGTAGCCGCACAAGACATGGGCGCCGCCGGCATCACTTGCTCAACCTCAGAAATGGCAGCAAAAGGCGGAGTTGGCATTGATTTTGACCTCGACAAAGTGCCGGCGCGCGAAACCGGCATGATACCCTACGAATATCTCCTCTCCGAATCTCAAGAGCGAATGCTATTCGTTGCCCACAAAGGACGCGAACAAGAACTAATCGACATTTTCCATAAATGGGGACTGCACGCCGTCGTCGCCGGCACCGTCATTGATGAGCCCATCGTCCGCATTCGCTACAAAGGCGAAATAGCCGCCGAAGTTCCCGCCACAGCCCTCGCAGACAACACCCCCATTTATGAACGGCAACTACTCAGCGAACCGCCAGAGTATGCCAAAAAAGCACATCAATGGCAATCTGACAGCCTGCCCGCTTGCAACAATAGCGGTATCCAAATAGGCGAACAGCAAAAAACCTGGAATGACATATTCCTACAACTGCTAGACACCCCCACCATCGCCTCCAAACGTTGGGTTTACCGGCAATACGATCACCAAGTACAAAACAACACCGTTATGCTACCCGGTGGTGCAGATGCCGCCGTCGTGAGGTTACGCCCTCAACTAACCGAACAATCAGACGGAGTACAGACGTTCTGGCAGAACGTCTCTACTAGCGCCGTAGCAGCCACCGTAGACTGTAACTCCCGTTACGTTTACCTAGATCCCTACGAAGGCGCAAAAGCCGTAGTCGCAGAAGCCGCACGCAACCTTAGCTGTGTTGGTGCTGAACCTTTGGCTGTTACAGATAACCTCAACTTTGGCAGCCCCGAAAAACCCATTGGTTACTGGCAACTAGCCTCAGCCTGTCGCGGGATAGCTGAAGCCTGCCGAGAATTTAACACACCAGTCACCGGCGGAAATGTTTCGCTTTACAACGAAACCCTCGACAGCAACCAACAACCAACCCCCATCTATCCCACCCCGGTTGTCGGAATGGTAGGTTTAATTCCCGACTTAACCCGAATTTGCGGTCAAGGTTGGCGCAACACTGGCGATATTATTTATCTGTTAGGCTT
The DNA here is from genome assembly GCF_025370775.1 of Ancylothrix sp. D3o. Lineage (NCBI taxonomy): Bacteria > Bacillati > Cyanobacteriota > Cyanophyceae > Oscillatoriales > Microcoleaceae > Ancylothrix > Ancylothrix sp. D3o. Next base: position 2,206 of record NZ_JAMXEX010000011.1, read on the forward strand.
GCCTCCCACTTTGCCTGCTACCTTGGGTGCTTCTGAATATTTAGCCAGCATTCATGGGATTATTGCCGGTAAACCGCCTCAAATAAATTTTGACCTCGAAAGACAAGTGCAAAATGCCTGCCGAGAAGGAATCCGTCAAGGTTGGGTGCGCTCGGCTCACGATTGTGCGGAGGGAGGTTTGGCAGTAGCTTTAGCAGAATGTTGTATTGGCGGTGAACTTGGTGCAGAAATTCATTTAGGAGAAAATACCACAAACGCTCGCCTTGATGAAATTTTATTTGGTGAAGGTGGAGCCCGAATTGTCGTTTCTGTCAACCCTCAAAACCAAAATCAATGGGAAAACTTTGTTGAAAATCAACTAGGCGAACATTGCTGCAAAATTGGAATTGTCGGTAAGTCGGAAGAAAATTTACGGGTTTTCACGGTGCCGGAATTACCCCTAATAAACGTTAGCATTACAGATATGGGAGAACGTTGGCACAATGCCATAGAACGCCGGTTAGCTTTATAGCGATGTAGAGACATTTCTAGGGGCGAGGTTCGCCAAAATCAATGATCCTTCATACGATATTGGTATCCCCGCCCCTCCCCTCTAGGCAAAAAAACGACAAAATTTATTACACCAAACATCTCCCTTGCGTTACCTTAGAGGTGGAATATTAAGAACCCCTTAAGACTTCCTTATGTCTCTGTTTAAAGAGACAAATTTAACTTTCATCCAATCACCCCCACCCCTTCCACTCATCCGACCTAAAGCATGACTTCCAATCATCTCCAATTCTCTGTTAGTGAAACTTCGTCAAAGGTTATGGCATCTAGTGTTGACTCTGCGGTTGCCAAAAATGCCGATGTAACGGATCATCTTTTATCGCGTCCTGATAAACCCGAAGAAGCTTGCGGCGTTTTTGGTATTTATGCACCCGATGAAGATGTGGCGAAGCTTACCTATTTTGGATTGTACGCTCTGCAACACCGAGGTCAAGAATCAGCGGGTATTGCCACCTTTGAGGGCGATCAAGTTCATCTTCACAAAGACATGGGGCTGGTTTCCCAAGTTTTCAACGAAGGAATTTTAAAAGAAATGCCTGGGCGTCTTGCCGTTGGGCACACTCGCTACTCTACCACCGGCTCAAGTCGTGTGGTTAATGCTCAACCGGCAGTCGTCAATACTCGTTTAGGATTTTTAGCATTAGCACATAATGGCAATCTTGTCAACACCGCTGAATTGCGAGAAGACTTATTACGTCAAAATTGCAACTTAGTCACTACCACAGATTCAGAGATGATTGCCTTTGCCATTGCCACCGAAGTTAATAGCGGTAAAGATTGGTTAGAAGGGGCAATAAGTGCGTTTCATAAATGCGCTGGGGCATTTAGTTTAACCATTGGCACACCGGCAGGTTTAATGGGAGTACGCGATCCTAATGGGATTCGTCCTTTGGTAATTGGGACACTAGGAAATAGCCCAATGCGGTATGTTTTGGCTTCAGAAACTTGTGGGTTGGATATTATTGGGGCAGAATATTTACGCGATGTCGAACCGGGTGAGGTGGTTTGGATTACGGAAGAAGGTTTAGCATCGTTTCATTGGAGTGCAAAACCAGAGCGCAAATTGTGTATTTTTGAAATGATTTATTTTGCGCGGCCTGATAGTGTGATGCACGATGAAACATTGTACAGCTATCGGTTGCGAATTGGGCGCCGGTTGGCAAAAGAATCTCCGGCTGAGGCGGATCTTGTGATTGCGGTTCCTGATTCTGGGGTGCCGGCGGCGATTGGTTTTTCCCAAGCTTCGGGAATTCCTTATGCAGAAGGGTTGATTAAAAACCGTTATGTGGGGCGGACTTTTATTCAACCAACGCAAATGATGCGGGAATCGGGAATTAAGATGAAATTAAATCCGCTCAAAGATGTTTTGGAAGGCAAGCGGATTATTATTGTGGATGATTCTATTGTGCGGGGAACAACGAGCCGCAAGATTGTTAAGGCTTTGCGGGATGCGGGAGCAAAAGAAGTTCACATGAGGATTTCTTCGCCGCCGGTGACGCATCCTTGTTTTTATGGCATTGATACAGACAGTCAAGATCAATTGATTGCGGCAACAAAATCGGTACAAGAAATTGCGGATCAAATTGGTGTTGATTCTTTGGCTTATTTAAGTTGGGAAGGAATGTTAGAAACAACCCAGGAAGATACAAATACTTTTTGCTCGGCTTGTTTCACCGGCGATTATCCGATTGGCATTCCCGAAACGATCAAACGCTCAAAATTGATGCTAGAAAAAACGGCTAAAGTGTAAGTCTCTAGTGGCGCGAAAGGGGTTAATTCCTTCCCAGGCTAATAACTTGGGAAGGGAATTAAGCAGAAATTTAATCTTTTTGTGCCACCGGCCCTAAATACTTGCATAAATAGGGAGAAAAAACCTCATAAATGAGAGTGAAAGGTTTACCGTGATGCCAGAATAAATAATGCCGACCCCAAAATGGCCCCGGAAAACCAAAACCGGCTTCTAGCGCCGCTGAGTTGCCGTAATAAATACCTTGCACATCTCGATAAAGTTCTGTGCGGAGTCGGGCTAAACTGGCCCAAATAGGAATAGAGCGATTTTGTAAATATTCATCAACATGGCTGGCTTCCCACCAGGAAGTAGCGTAAGCTAAACGCTGGCCTGATGCGTTGCGAAGCCAGACTTGACGGCGGACTCTGGGCCCCGGTACAGCTTGAATGAGGGCCGGTGCGCTGTCAGTATCATTGCCGATGGGTGACATATCAATGACATCGACTTCAGTGGGAGAACCCGTCAGCAGTTGCAGGTGACGAGTGGGGGAACCATCACCCAAGAGCAAAATCTGCCAAGGAGGAGCCAGTTGGCGGTGGGGCAAACCTTGCTGGATGTGGGTTTCTGTACCTTCCCATAAGGGGGTGAGCCGGTGCCAGGTGGTGTGTGTAGTGGTTGGTTGCCGGTTGAAGGTTGCAGTCAAGAGACTTCACAAAAGTTAACATCTTTTCAATAATAGCTTGTTAAGAAGCAGGCAGGATGCCTGCTCCAGTTAAGATTAAGAGCGTAATATAAAGGTTGCTTTTACTCAGAGAGGGGATAGAAAAGATTGCCTTGCCGGTACCACCCTTTAGAGGCGGGATCTTTTTGTTTGCTCCATTGGCGGAAGTATTCATCGCTTTGGGATGAAGCTTGAACAACAGATTCAGGAGTGACACCAAGCCGTCTGGCTAAGTCGTTGCGGGTTTGGGGACGTAATACGGGAGTTGGCGGTGTAACGGCGGGGCGTTTGCCCGGTGAGCGGTTTGATCCGTTGATAACGGCGGTTTCTAAAACTGCCATGCGCCGGCTTAGTTCCGCGAATTCCTCTTGTAACTGTTGGATGGCTTCGTTGTCGAGGTGTGCCGTTCCATCTGAGGGGCCGTCAAAAAATTGTTTTATGATCCTCACGAGAGCCGCACTTTCAGTGAGGGACTGTTTTTGCATATACTCTCGGAGTTTGCCGTGATAGTCGGGTGGCAAATACCCGACGATGCGAATATTTTGGGTAGCCATTGATCAGGGAGCGCGTCGGTGTCACTTTCTAGCATACTTTATTGTGACGGTCGTGGCATCTTTATCATTAAGAGCCGCTGGATTTCAAAAAAGCTTGTACTTCTGAATGCGTTGGTTGTGATGCAATAGCGCCGGCTTTTGTGGTAGTCAATGCACCGACTGCACTGGCATAATTTATGACTTGAGCCGAGATTGTTGGATCTTTTAAACAAGAAATTCCCTGTAAACAAAGCTGGTGAATAAATCCTGCCAAAAATCCATCGCCGGCGCCGGTGGTGTCTACAACTTCAACGGAAAACGCCGGCATTTTTCCTTCTTGTTCTCCCAAACAATAAGCGCATCCCCCAGAACCTGCTGTTACTAAAACTCCCTCCATAGAACTTAAACGATAATTAATAGCACCGGCATCGGTTGTATCAAATAACCATTCGGCTTCCTCTTGGGATAATTTTAAAAAATCAATGTGTTTTAATAAATCTAAAATCAGCGGTTTAGCCTCGCTGAGTTCCGGCCAAAAAACCGGCCTCCAATTGACATCTAAAACAATTTTAACATCATATCTGTTTGCCAATTTTAAGGCTTTATAAATTGCCTCTCGACTGTCGGGATAAGCTAATTCTAAAGTTCCTATAACTAAAAAATCTGCGTTTTCAAATAAAGCCAAGGGCAACTGGGAACCTTGTAAATAAGTATCGGCAAATTCGGTGGTTTGAAACTTGCCAAATCCTGCAAACTCGCGTTCGCCGGTGGAGGAGCGCACCACATAAACTTGCCTTGTCGGGGCGGTGGGATGACGTTGGATAGCGGTGGTATCCACGCCAATATTGCCTAATAGCTGCACAAGATCATCGCCAGAGGTATCCCCACCTACACACCCGATAAACGCCGCTGATGTGCCTAATTTTACTAGGGCTGAGGCAACATTGGCCGGTGCGCCGCCGGGGTAAGGAGTCCAAGACTCAACGGTTTCTAAAGATCGCCCTAACTGATCGGCCAGACAATCAAACAAAACTTCACCCAAACAGAGAACACGGGGACTGTTCATAAAATTTTCTCGCCTAAAAAAAAGTGGGTTATGCAATAAGCGTAACCCAAGCAGGTAGAGAATTTAGTTAAAAATTTGTGTTGAAATTAAGCCGGCACAGTGGCAAGCTGATTTTCTTGCCGCAGAAAAGTCTCAATATAGGGGTCAAGATTGCCATCCATGACATCGCTGATATCCGTAGTTTCCACACCGGTACGCAGATCCTTTACCATTTGATACGGGTGAAATACATAGTTGCGGATTTGGTTGCCCCAGGCAGCCTCTACCATATCTCCGCGAATTTCCGCAATTTCTTTAGCGCGTTGTTCACGGGCAATAATTAACAATTTTGCTTTCAAAATTGCCATTGCTTTTTCTTTATTTTGGAGTTGGCTGCGTTCTTCGGTGCAGCGCACAGCAAGGCCGGTAGGGGTGTGAACAATACGGACAGCAGTTTCAACTTTGTTGACATTTTGACCGCCTTTACCACCGGCACGGGATGTGGTAATTTCTAGGTCTTTTTCTGGGATATCGAGGGTTACGGAGGCATCCAAAATTGGCATTACTTCCACACCGGCAAAACTGGTTTGGCGTTTACCATTGGCATTAAAAGGCGAAATTCTAACGAGGCGGTGAGTGCCTTTTTCTGCTTTTAAATAACCATAGGCATAACGTCCGTCTATTTCCAAAGTTACGGATTTAATACCGGCCTCATCACCTTCGGAAATTTCGGCAATATGCACTTTATAACCGTGTTTTTCTCCCCAGCGAGTGTACATACGCATCAGCATTTCTGCCCAGTCTTGAGCATCGGTACCACCGGCGCCGGCATTGATGCTTAAAACGGCTCCACTTAGATCATAAGGGCCGGAGAGTAATTGCTCTAACTCCCAGCGGTCAAGCGATTGAGAGAGTTGTTTAAGATTAATTTCGGCTTCTTGGAGTAATGCTTGATCTGCTTCAAGTTCAAGCAATTCGACAACAGCTTTGGCGTCTTCTAAGGTAGCTTTCCACTCCTCGAACTGCTGTACATGAGACTTTAAGGAGTTGAGTTCTTGGAGAGATTTTTGGGCAGTTTCTTGATTTTCCCAGAAAGCCGGTTGTGCGGCTATTTGCTCTAAATCGTGAATTTTTGCCGTTAATGCCGGTAAGTCAAAGATAGTCCTGGGTAATACCCAGGCGCTCAGACAACAGTTCTGCTTGACGTTTTATTTCTAGGACATCCATTGTGATCGTTTCGTATTTTTTTTAGGCTACTTAATTAAGTTTAACGTTTATTGTCCTTTGTCAATAGTCAGAACGTTAATGGTGTTGAGTGATCGCTGGTGGCCTTGGGAAGGATGAGGGCTGGCCCATCTCCGTATTTCCCCGTAGAAGAGGAAAACGCCATGATAAGAAATTCCGTATAAAAACGATAGTAGTAATCTTTGTGCAACCGCAAAATAGGATTAAATCAAAAAAAAACTAATTACTGCATCTCGCCTGTCTGCTTATTCAATTTTTTGAAATTAAGGGGTTTATACCCGGAGGGTTTTGTAAGGATGGCAACTTTAACTTCTGTTCGCTCTCGTTGTTTAGAGCTTTTAATTTCTTACCACCGCAATCCGTCTATTGCCATTCGCAATCAACTGGTGCAAATGAATGCCGGTTTGGTACGCAAAATTGCTCACCGCGTCTGCCATCAGTGTGCGGAACCTTACGAAGATTTAGAACAAATTGGCTATCTGGGTTTAATTAGGGCTATCGAACGGTTTGATCCTTCTCAAGGATGTGCTTTCAGTTCGTTTGCTGTGCCTTATATTCGCGGTGAAATGCTGCATTTCTTGCGCGATAAAAGCAGTGCGGTAAAAATTCCGCGCCGGTGGCAAGATTTACAGCGCGAAGGTCAAAAAATTAAGGAAGAACTTACCAATAAACTTGGTTATACTCCTAACGAGGCGATGATTGCTCAAAAACTTGGTGTTTCTGTGCAAGAATGGCGCGAAAGTTTAATGGCTTCTCAAAATTCTACGCTTTTGAGTTTAGATGCTACTGTGGGTCAACAAGTTGATACGCCGATCACTTTGGGCGATACTTTGTTGGATACAAATTATCAAGCTTTGCAACGTTCGGAAGAAGAACGCCAACAATTGCAAAGTGCTTTGAGTCTGTTGGAAGAAAATACACGAGAAGTTATTGAGTCTGTTTTTCTCAATGAAATTCCTCGCAAAGATGTTGCTAAAACAATTGGCGTAAGTCCGATGACTGTGACTCGCCGGTTGCAAAAAGGTATTGATCAATTGGTGACGCTGATGGCTCCTCAAATTGCATAATTTAGCAATGGGAAATCTGGGAATTTAAGAAAAGGTGATTTATGAAAAAATTACTCAACCTAGACGGGGATTTGAATTGTGCGTAGTGTTGCGTTCGTCTATGCTGAGGGGCCCGGCACCGAAGGCGGCTATCATTAATAAGCCTCCTATTAAGCCTAGGTTTTTTAAGAACATAATTTCTTGGATGCGATTAGAAAAATCTGTATGAAAAATAAGGGTAGCAGGAATTAAAAAGCCAATTAAGGCTAAGGCTCCATAACGTGCTTTGAAACCAAACAAAACTGATAAACCACCGGCTACTAATACAATAATGGTGGGAATTAAGAGGATACCGGCGAGGGGAATGCCTTTTCCTGTCATGGTGTCTTGGGTGCCGGCGGGGTCTAGTATTTTATCGATGCCGGCTTTGATAAATATTGCGGAAAGAAAAATTCGGGCTAAGAGGGGTAGAAATTTTTGGATTTGGTTTTCCATTTTTGCCTCGCTTTTGGTTTTGGGTAGGTGGCTAAGCCCAGATAAAATCATTAAAATCATTATAAAGATTTTATTAAAGTTACACCACTCCGTCTCCGTATGATCAATAAACAGGCTCATATTTGCATTCTTGGGGGAGGGTTTGGGGGCGTTTTTACGGCGCTTTACCTCAAGGGTTTGGGGTGGCGTACTTCACCGCAAATCACGCTGATTGATGAAAAAGACCATTTTTTATTTACGCCGTTACTTTATGAACTGGTGACGGGTGAGTTAAAAACTTGGCAGCTTGCGCCTTTGTTTTCTAAGCTTTTGGGGGGTAGGGGTATTAATTTTAAGCAAGCAAGGGTAGAAAATGTTGATCTGCAAAATCGCTGTGTGACTCTCGATGATCAGACAATTTTGAGTTATGACCGGCTGGTGATTGCGACTGGTAAGGAAACGTTGCTGGATGTGGTAGCGGGTGCTGCTGAGTATGCGATTCCGTTTCGGAGTTTAGCAGATGTGCGGCGGTTGAGGGAGAGGTTGAGATTTTTAGAAACAAGTGAATTGACAAAAATTCGGGTGTGTATTGTGGGGGCCGGCCCGAATGGCGTAGAATTGGCTTGTAAATTGGCAGATCGTTTAAAAAGTCGGGGAGAGATTGTTTTAATTAGCCGGCATGACAAAATTCTGAAAAATTTTGCTTTGGCTACTCAAAAATCTGCGTTGAGATGTCTGGGTAGACGGGGTATTTTGTTGGAGTTGCAAAGTAGTGTGGAGTCTGTTGATAAAGATTTTATCACGGTGGTTAAGAATAATCAACGCTGTCTTCAAAAAGCTGATTTAGTGGTGTGGACAACCGGCACTAAAACGGCTGATTGGGTTAAAAATTTGAGCCAATATCAAATGCAGCAAAAGGAATTAATGGTGCTTCCGACTTTGCAATTAATGGAGTTTCCAGAGGTGTTCGCGTTGGGTGATATTGCGACTGCAAATGTTAGCAAGGATGCGGCACCGGCGACGGCGCAAGCGGCGTTTCAACAAGCGAAAGTTGCGGCAAAAAATATTCGTGCTTCTTTGATGGGGAAAAATTTACAAAAATTTCGTTACCGGCATTTGGGAGAAATGTTAACTTTGGGGATTGGGGTTTCGGCTATTTCGAGTTTTGGTGTACATTTTTCGGGACGGGTGGCCGGTGTTTTTCGCCAGTGGTTTTATTTGTTGAGAATGCCTACTTTCCGTCACCGTTTTAAGGTGGCTAAGGCTTGGATTTTACGGCTTATTTCTTCCCCCTAAAATTATCAAAATACTTTACCAAGGGCTACCAATCATGGTAAATCCTGACCAAAAGTAAGGATGGGATAAATCAAGGTTTTGTTGGATTTTAAAGCTTGTGGAAAGATTATTTTCGGAAGCATCTGTAGGCTGTAAATTTTTATTTTGAATACCCACTTGTCCGCGTAACATTGCTAGTTGTGCTTGTCGCAATGCTTCGGCTTTGATGGGTACATTTTCTAAGTTTTTATAAAATTCACTCATTAATCCTAATGTGCCTTGATCGCTGACATACCATAGAGATGCTAAAGCTGATTTTACACCTGTTCTTACTGCAAGGCCGGCAAATCCTAATTCGGCTTTTTCATCGCCTACAGCGGTACGACAGGCGCTTAAGACTAATAACTGAACTTGGGGTTGATTTAAGCGTAATTGCCGCAAATCATTGAGGGGTAATTGTTCATCCCATAACTGCATAAATGAATTGTGGATGTCGTCAGCTATAAACTCGGCGTGGGTGGCAAAGTGTACAATTTGATAGGGGTTGTTTTGGCGCTGAGTTTGGATATTTTCGCGGGTGAATCCTTCATTTAAAAATACTTTTCCGCCTTGTTGTTGGGTGATTATAGCGAGTTCCACCGGCACTGAAGGTAAGGGACTAAGAGTTTGAAATTCTGAGGCTCCCATTGCTAAAACTGGTGAGTTTTGGATGCTTTGATACCGGCTATCCATTAAGCTGACGGATGGTATTAATCCGATGCTGTATTTTTCGATTAAAAATTGCTTGCCATCATGTAAAGCTGCTATCGGTAATCCTCGTAAACCGCTATCCATACTGAATAAAATGTTGTTAATTTTTTGGTTTTGTAATTCTGCTTCTATGGGAGAAATCAACCATGTATAAAGTTGTTTAGAACTTGGTAAATAACTGTTATTTCGTCTTAGGGGATCGGTGAGGAATAGACGAAAATTTAAAACTGTGATTAAGAGGTTTTCTTTATCTACGCCTGGAATGGTGCGGCGCACCGGCTCGCCTTCTGGTGTAAATAAGATTAGTTCTAATTCATTGTCTAAAGTTGTAACGTAAATAATACCACTTCGGGTGCCGGTTGTGGCAGCTATTTTGCTAAGGATATTACGGATGTTGTCAGTGGTGACTGGTTGAGTAGCGATGTCTTGGCCAAAATAATTGGTGTATTCTTCGGTACGATTTCTTTCTATTTGTTCGATTATTTGGTTTGTGTTTGTGGCGATTTGATTGTTGTTTCGGTTGGGGTTTGCTAATCCATTTAAGAGGTTATTTGCGGTGTTATTGTTGGAATTTTCTACTTTTGATGCAAAGACTTTTTCTGGTTTTAATTCTGAGTTTTGGTTGTCTGTTTGAAGGATTGTGCTGTTTTGATTTCCGCGAGAAATTACGGTGCCGGTGGTGATGCCGGTTTTGGAAGAAAGTGCAATTTGACCGGCTTCTCCAAGGTTAGCAAGACTTTGAATATCACCTGTGTTAACTGCGCCTTCTCTGCTGGTAACGGTGATGTTTCCGCTGTTTTGTTCGCCTATAGAACTTATGTTGCCGGTGGTTACGTTTTGTGCGGCTTCTACTGTGATATTTCCGCTGTTTTGTTCAGTAGAAATTGAGGTGATGTTGTTGGTTGTGACTGTTCCTTGTTGACTGGTGACGCTAATATCTCCTGAGTCGGTTCTGCCAGATGAAAGAATGTTTCCTGTGGTGGTGTTTCCTTGGGCGGCAACGTTGATGTTTCCAGAATTTCCTTCGGTTGAAACTGAGGAAAGATTGCCAGCGGTTAGGGTGCCATTTTCGCTGGTTAGGCTGATATTTCCGCTGCCGGTGTTGCCTGTGGAATTTATATCGCCGGTTTGGATATTTCCACCGGCATTAATAGCGGCGTTACCAGAGTTGCCTTGTTGGGAAATTATGGAAATGTTGCCGGTGTTGGCATTGTTGCCGGCATTTACTGTGGCGTTACCAGAGTCTCCTTGTTGGGAAGTTGTGGAAATATTGCCGATGTTTGCATCGTTGCCGGCATTTACTGTGGCGTTACCAGAGTTTCCTTGTTGGGAAGTAATGGAAATGTTGCCGGTGTTTGCATTGTTGCCGGTATTAATAGTGGCGTTACCAGAGTTGCCTTGTTGGGAAGTAATGGAAATGTTGCCGGTGTTTGCATTGTTGCCGGCATTTACTGTAATATCGCCACCGCCGCTGTTGCTTGAAGTTAAAATGTTGTCGGTTTGAATGTTATTAACGGCATCAACAAGTATATTTCCAGCAGTTCCTTGATTGGCATTTGAGGAAATGATATCGGTTTTAATATCGCCGCCACTGTTAACCGTTACATTGCCAGAGTTAATATTTCCAGCAGTGCTGATGTTGCCGGCATTTATATCATTACCGGCAGTTACGGTGGTATTACCAGAAGTGCCGGTATTTGAAGTTGAAGAAACATCGCCGAGGTTGGCATTGTTGCCGGCAGCTACGGTGGTATTTCCGCTGTTGTCAGTTGCGTTGGAAGAAATATCACCGGCATTTATCTCGTTACCGGCAGTTACGGTGGTATTACCAGAGTTGCCGTCATTTGCAGTTGAAGAAACATTGCCGGTGTTGGCATTGTTGCCGGCATTAACGCTGACATCTCCGCTGTTGTTACCTCCGTTGGAAGAAACGTCGCCGGTATTCACATCTTCATCGGCATTTACTATTACATCGCCAGAGTTTCCATTGTTAGAATTAGAAGAAACTGTTGTGCTAAAAACATTATTGGCGGAATCTATGATAATATTTCCTGAACCTTGAGAACCAGAAGATGTGATATTAGTGGTGGTAATGTTGCCGGAAGTTGTGAAGGTATTAAGGGTTATATTCCCAGCGGTTCCATTGGGTGCGAGGGTTTCTATTGCGGAGGTGGTAATGGCACCATTGTTGCTAATAATTGATACGTTTCCGCTTTGAGTTGGCCCCTCTGTGCGGATATTATTGGTGTTAATATTGCCGGTGCTTTGTAAGGTCACATCTCCGCCAATGCCGATGTCAGAATACGAGAGGATATCTTGACTAGCATTGATAATTCCCCCACTGTTAATATTGACATTTCCTGCGCTAATATTGACATTTCCTGCGCGTAAATAACCGTACAAGGAAAGGCTGCCTGTCGTGATATTCCCAGCCGGTGCGCTTAGTGTGATATTGCCGCCATTTGCGTTGGAAGAAAAGGATGTTAAAGCCGGTGAGCCTTCATTATTGATAAGTGGGATATTTGTATTAATATTGCCGGTGTCACTGGTAAGGCTAATAGATCCCGCCGTCCCATCATCAGAACTATTATCTATCACACTTACTTGAATATCGCCACCGGCATGAAGGGCAACATCTCCTGTCTTTCCAAAGAAAGTATAAGACGATATACTATAACCGGAGGCATCAATTTTATCGCTGGCGGTAATGTTAATATTTCCCCCTCTGGTGGAGATGAAATTTGAAATATTAATGCTTCCATCTGTACTGGTGAGACTAATATTTCCGCTATTGCCCCTACTAAAATCTGTATTAATTGCTTCTGTGATATTAATATCGCCTGCCGCTTTTAAAGAAATATCTCCCTTTCTAAGGCTTCTAATTCCTTCTAAAGAATTAGATGCACCTCCTATAGTAATTCCTTGGGTGGGAGAATATAAAAATACTCCACCATAATCGGTTTTTGCTTCTAAGTTATTGATGTTAATTTGCAGGGGAGATGCCTCACTACCAATTCCTCCTACATTACGGGTTTCAAAAGTAGCTGTATTGGCATTAATTAAAGAATTGCTATCAGTTTGTAAAATATTGCCGCCATTGGCATTTATGCTAACACTACCAGTAGTATTTAAGTTGTTGAGGGTGATATTTCCTATCTCTCCCAAGTTACCGAGTTGGAGGTTAATATTACCACTACCGGCATTTAATGATGTGCCGGCTGCCATTGTGATATTTCCGGGGCCGGGATCTCGTCTTGTGAAGAAGAGAGCGTCATTATTTGCTAGTAAACTGATGTTTCCGGCAGCGGCAGAGGTGTCGATATTAGCATTGATATTAATGCTGCGACCGGCTCGTAATTCTAAGCTAGAAATCGTAGAACTAATAATGGGTTCGCTGATGGTAATATCATTATGAGCGCTTAAGGACACTTGGCCGGTGGCATTATTAATAGTGCTGGTATCGGAGCTAATATTTCCACTAGAAGTGTTAATAAATGGGTTGTCACTTCCACCATCTACCAGGTTAATATTTTGGTAAATATTACCTAACAAAATACTTCCTGTATTGGCATTTATCAATAGTTTACCGTGTTGTCCACTTGTTGAATAGGTATCAATTATCCCATTGCTTGTATCAACATTCCCGTTAATACTGGTAAGGGTAACATTTCCAGCAATAGTTTCAGCGTAGGTAATAATATTTCCTGTTTTGAGACTATTTTGAGCAGTAATACTGATGTTTCCAGACGCACCACTGCCAGACAAAGAATTAATTTCAATATTTGCTGCATCTATGCTACCTTGCTGGCTGGTAATATTGATATTGCCTCCTTGCAAGTTACCGTTAGACCAAAAATAGCTATAACCTGTAGTGTCACTATTAATGTCACCAGCAACGTTGACATTAATGTTACCCCCCTGGTTCGCCCATGAATAAGAGGAGATGTTTGTATTATTAATACCTCCATTCCTGCTTGTTAAATTTATATTTCCGCCGTTGCCCATAGAGGAGTTAGACGAGAAAGAACTATTATTTAGATCCCCAGCAACGTCAATGGAAATGGCACCGCTATTTCCTTCGTTTGCGCTGGTTGTTATATGGGTTGTCAAACTGCCATTGTTACTGTTAACAGTGATATTTCCGCCTGCTGAACCTTGAGTTGAAGATGAATCAATGGAAGCTGCATTAATATTTTCCCCTGCATTGATATTAATTTGTCCGCCATTTCCTAAAATAGAAGAAGCCTTTATTCCCCCTGTCTGAAGTGCTCCACCGGCATTAAGTGTAACTGTACCACCGGCACCGGCACCTTCTGAATAGCTGTTAATATTGGCAGTGGTAATATCACCGGCACCATTGCTGGTATTTAAATTAATTTCTCCGCCATTATTTACTGAACTTGTATCAATATTTCCTGCTGTTATTGAAGCGGCATTTATGGAAATATTTCTCCCTTCAGCGCGGATAGTATCAGTGGAATTCATTGTGAAACTTCCCACGCCATCAATATCTGCATCTGCGGTAAAAGTTACTGTGCCGGTTCCCGGTGCAAAGGTTAATTTTCCATCTGTTAAAGGTTCGATTGTGATGTCGTTAGTGGCTTCTAATTTAATATTTGCTGTTCCGCTTAAACTTTCTAAAGCATTTTGGGAAATGGTAAAAGTGCCGGTGCCTTCACTAAATAATATTTCTCCGTCTGCAATTTCGCTATCTTCTGGTGCGCCACTTCCGGGGACAATTACTATATTTTCTGGATCTAATAATAGCGTTCCTGTGTTACCATTCTGTGCAGATAAATCAACATTACCCCGAAAAATTAGGTTTTGTTTCCCAGAGATTTCTACAAAACCCCCGGCTGTATTTCCCCGCGCATTAATATTGCCATAAAATTGCGTTGTATTATCTGCCCAAACTATAACTTTTCCGCCATTTCCTATTGACAAACTATCGGCATTTATGGTACTGTTTTTGCTGACAAATGTGTTAAAAGCGTTGGGAACTGTCCCTAGTCCCCGATAGTCTCCGCCGATTAAAATTGTACCGGCACCATAATTTCCCGATGCGTTTATTTGAGCGTCAATTACTGCTACATTTGTCCCCAGAATATTAACAGTTCCTCCCTGCGTTTGGGATGACGCATCTATATTTCCTGATGCTATGGATGTTGGCTGAGTAGTAGGAATTTTAACGTTATTGCTTAAAATTACTTCCCCTTTTTCGTTAACTGTTAAACTGTTGGCTTGTTCACCAAAATTCGCGCCGGTGAGTAGTTGTGGTAGTCTTAAAGGGTTAATTCCTGTATTTTCTGTTGTGGGTGTTATTTCTAAGCTTAATAAATGGCCGGTTTGGGAAATTTTAACAGAATTATTACCCGGAATTGATGAAATGGTAAGATTTCCGCCAGGGGAAGAAAGAGTGCCGGTGTTGATTACGTTTCCGCCTATTAAGGTTAAGTTATTGCCAGGATTTAAACTTAAGTTGCCGGTGTTGACAATTGAGCCTGGTTGTGAAACTGCAAAGTTAAATCCGCTTGGTGTTCCTACTAAAGCAGTATAATTATTGTTGCCAAAAGCGTTGAAAAATCCGTTAGTAAAACCTATGCCGGTGGCGGTGGTAACGGTGAAGGATGCCGGTACGTTTAAACTCGCATTTTGTCCGAACATTATGCCGGCAGGATTCATTAAAAATAAGTTAGAATTACCACCAGTTATTTGTATTAAACCGTTGATATAAGAGGGATTTCCGCCGTTAATTCTACCTAAAATATTGAGTATATTTGGATTTGAGGTAAAATTGGCTATTTGATTTTCCGAGAGATTAAACTGCGTAAAACTGTGGAATAAATTAGCGCCGTCTCCAGAAAGTGTACCGCCGGTGATGTTAATTTGGTTATTGTGTGGAGTAATGAGGGTGCCGGTGCCGTCAAGGGAGGGGGTAATAGGTTGAGCAAAAGAGGGGGAAATGAAGATAGCTGTGGTGGCAAGAATAGTGCCGGTGAAAGTTACTGTAGAAAATAGGCTTTTTACAAAGTTCATTTTTTTAGCCCTAAATAAAGAACAACGACCGGCCAACAGCAGCCTTTAAAAAACATCTTTTTTACATATTGTCACACCCCCAGCTAACTGTCATCCCCCTTAATAAAACTTCAAAAACTTAGATAATTATTAGATAATTATTTGTGGCGCAGGCATCTTGTGGCGCAGGCAACATGAGCTGCGACATGAGGTGTAATTTGCCATTGCCCGCCCTAAAATATTTACCAAGGACTACCAATCATTGTAAACCCTGACCAAAAATAAGGATGTGATAAATTAAGGTTTTGTTGTTTAGCTAACCCCGCCGGCAATACTATCGCCCCACGAGAATTTGTACCCCGCAACTCGCCATTTTCTATCCGCACTTCTCCTCGCAACATTGCTAACTGTGCTTGACGTAATGCTTCGGCTTTTATCGGCACATTTTCCAACTCTTTATAAAATTCACTCATTAATCCTAATGTGCCTTCATCGCTGACATACCATAGGGATGCTAAGGCTGATTTTACACCACTTCCAACTGCCAGGCCGGCAAATCCTAATTCGGCTTTTTCATCACCTACCGCAGTTTTGCAAGCACTCAAAACCAATAACTCCACCGGCGGCTGATTTAATCGCAAAGAGCGTATTTCATTAAACCCTAATTTTTCATTCCAGAACTGAATATAAGAATTATCTGCATCACCAGAAGTAAATTCAGCATGGGTGGCAAGATGCACTATTTTATAATCATTATTTTGACGTTGGTTAACGATATTATCACGGGTAAAGTTTTCATTTAAAAATGCCTCTCCTCCTTGTTCTGCCGTAATTGTTTTCAACTCCAAAGGCACTGCCGGTAACGCATTTAATTCTCTAAATTCCGATGCACCCATTGCCAAAACTGGCGATTTTTGGATATTTTGATAACGCGCATCCATTAAACTTATACTCGGAACTAAGCCCAAGCTATATTTTTCTACTAAAAATTGTTTTCCATCATGTAATGCTGCCACTGGTAAGGTGCGTAAACCGCTATCCATACTAAATAATAATGTATTGATTTTTGCCTTAATTAAATCAGCTTCTAGCGGGGCAATTATCCACTGATAAAGTTTTTGAGATGACTCTAAATAATTGGTGTTGTTGCGCTTAACTACATTGGTAAGAGATTGAGTAAATTTAGATGCTGTCTGCAACAAAATTTCTTTACCGGCATCTGGAACTGTCAGCCGCACAGGTTCACCCTCTGGGGTATATAAAATCAATTCTAATTCATTCGGTAATGCTGTTACATAAATGATCGCTGTTCGGTTTCCAGTTTCTTCTAAAATCTTGGTCAAAGCATCTCGCAAATTTTCCACGCTCATCATTTTAAAATCTGCTTTATTCCCAAAAAAGTTATTATATTCTTGGCTACGATTTCTTTCAATGGTATTGATAGCATCTCTCAGGTTTATTCCTGCGCCTGGTGGTGGGTTTGAGGGTAAATTTGCTAAACCGGCTATACGATTTTTATCTATGGGCTCAGCCGGTTTTTGTTCGCCATTTCTGTCTGGTTGCGAAACTCTTTCACCGGCTTGATTATTGTTAGAATTATTGTTAGAATTATTGTTAGGATTTCTCGGTTGAGGCTCATTAGGAGAATTGGCAGGAACGCGAACCCCCATTTGGTTTTGAGAATTTATCGCCCTGACTGAAACATTACCCCCTTGATTTATCACTATATTTCCAGGGTTCCCATTAGCGGGATTTGGAATATTTCCCGGTTGATTTATCCCTATATTTCCAGGGTTTCCATTAGCAGCCGGTGGAACATTACCCCCTTGATTTATCAGTATATTTCCAGGGTTTGTATTAACAGCAGATTGAAAATTACCCCCTTGATTAATAATGTTATTTCCAGGGTTTGTCTGGGATTCAATGGTTAAAATATTACCCCTTGCAGGACTCACATTTCTCGCCGCAATATTTCCAGCCGAATTGAGGGGATTGCTAGTTTGTATTGCTATATTTGTTTCTCGTGTGGGTGCCGGTAATGTACCACCCGAATTGATGTTATTATTAGGGTTAGCAACTTCTAGGATTATGTTGCCGGTGGCTGAGGTTCGGGTAACGTTTGATGGAGGTGGAGTTTCACCGGCCTGCTGAGCGTTTATTTGCTCTACATTGTTACCTAAAATATTTACATTACCGTTGCCATTTTCTGATAAAACGTTTAAATTACCAGGGGCAATATTTATCGGTGAATTTGCAGGAATTACAATATTTTTCTGAGTTAAAATCACATCGCCATTTTCATTCACGATTAAGCCTGTAGCAGAGTTAACAGCGTTTGAGCCGGTTAATAATTGTGGTAAACTTAAAGGCGTAATCGGTGCAGGAACTAAGCCAGAATTGGGGACAATTTCTAAATTTAAAATTCGTCCTTGTTGAGAAATCCTCACAGAATTATTGCCAGGAACAGCAGTCAGAGAAATATTACCGCCAGGGGAGGAAAGAATGCCGGTATTAATAACATTTCCCCCAATCAACGTAAGATTATTTTCAGGTCTTAAACTTAAGTTGCCGGTATTGACAATTGAGCCTGGTTGTGAAACTGCAAAATTAAAAGCGCTGGGAGTTCCAACTAAAGCCCCATAATTATTACCACCAAAAGCATTGAAAAAACCGTTATTAAATCCCATGCCGGTAGCGGTGGTAACTGTGAAGGATGCCGGCACATTTAGACTGGCATTTGAACCGAACATGATGCCGGCGGGATTCATTAAAAATAAATTAGAATTCCCGCCTGTTATTTGTATTAACCCGTTAATATAAGAAGCATTACCGCCGTTGATTCTACCTAAAATATTGAGGATATTAGGATTAGAGATAAAATTGGCAATTTGCCCTGGTGATAAATTAAATTGAGTGAAACTATGAAAAAGGTTTGCCCCATCGCCAGAAAGACTTCCGCCGGTGATATTAAATTGATTATTCTGAGGAGTAACAAGAGTGCCGGTGCCGTCGGGGGAGGGGGTGATAGGTTGAGCTAAAATAGGACTAGCGAACGTGCCGGCACCAGCAATAAATGCTCCGCAAGTTAGGGCAATAACCACCGTATCAAGAGAATTCATTTTTTTGAACCTTAAAAACAATAACCGAAGCTAAAATTATCGGCGTTCGCTACAGAAAAAGCTTACCTGTTCAATATTTGGCAAATTCTGCCCTTGTTTGTATGCTTCACTTATAATATTCCCGAAGAGCAGTAATATAAACACCCTTGGCAGTGGTGTGATGTTTCTGATGGCGGTTTTCCCTCTGAATGTGGGATTTATTACCATCTTAATTTCTTGCCATAATAATAAAAGTAGTAAAATAAAACACCAAAAGCAAAAAACCCTTCATGTCAGTATTAGCAGCCATCGGCGTCTTAGCCCTCCTGATCGTCATTCACGAACTTGGCCACTTTTTAGCAGCCAGACTTCAAGGAATCCACGTTAACCGCTTCTCTGTCGGCTTTGGCCCTATTTTGTGGAAATATCAAGGCCCGGAAACCGAGTATGCTTTGCGTGGTTTTCCCCTGGGAGGCTACGTCGGCTTTCCTGACGACGACCCCGAAAGCACTATCCCTCAAGACGACCCCAACTTATTGAGAAACCGGCCAGTCCTTGACCGCGCTATCGTGATCAGCGCCGGCGTTATCGCTAATCTAATCTTTGCCTATTTTCTCCTTGTCGCCCATGTTGGCCTGGTTGGCATCCAACAAATGCAGCCCGGAGTCCAAGTTTCCCAGATCGCCAACAGTCTCAGCGTCGCCGCCGCCGCTGGCATTCAACCCAAAGATATTATCCTCTCTGCGGACGGCCAAAACCTCGCCACCTCGCGTCCGGGTGTCCAAACTTTCCAAAAAATTATACAATCCAACCCCAACGAACCGATTACCCTCACAATTGAACGAAACACACAAAAACTAAGGCTCACAATAGTCCCCAAAGCAGATAATCAAGGAATCGGGCGGATCGGTGTTATCCTGAAACCGAATGAAACCGGCCCTGGTGTGACGGTAGATCAACTCACACCGGAACTCAGCCTCACTAGCACAACACCTATTCAGAAAGGCGACATCTTGGTTTCTGCCAATGGGCAAAGCTTAAGTGAATCAACCACCGGCCTGCAACAATTGCAGAAAGTTATACAAGATAGCAACAATCAGCCGGTGGAAGTTGTAATTAAGCGAGGCGATGAAAATCTCACAACTCAAGTGAGACAAGAAGGCGACCAAAGCAAGAAGCCGGTGGTTTTGCAACTGGCTCCTAATGTTCAGAAAAAGAAAACCAGTAATATTTTTGAAGCCTTTGGTGCCGGTGCCGAACAATTTGAAAAAATTGTGGTTTTAACTGTTCAAGGTTTCGGACAATTGGTGAGTAATTTTAGTTCTACTGCTGAACAAATTGCAGGGCCGGTTAAAATTGTCGAACAAGGTGCCAAACTCGCCGAAAACGATATTACAAATTTGTTTTGGTTTGCGGCTCTGATCAGTATTAACTTAGGTGTGCTGAATATTCTGCCTTTACCAGCCCTCGACGGCGGGCAACTTGCTTTTCTTCTCATCGAAGGTTTGCGCGGAAAACCCCTGCCTACTCAGATCCAAGACGGTGTTATGCAAACCGGCCTAATGCTGCTTTTGGGATTGGGTATTTTCTTAATTATCCGCGATACCACCCAACTTGAATTTATCCAAAAATTGTTTCAGTAGGGCGATGATCTGCTCACAATTTATATTATTTTTGTGGGCAGAGGTTTTGTTTTTTGAGGCTGGATCTGTTTTAGATTTTGTCTTTTGAGGTTATTCTTTTAACCGCAGCCTGTAGCAGGCAAGATGCCTGCTCCACAAATAGATTATTTGTTGTGTGCCGGATTTAGTATATAAATAGCAATGATTACTACGAAAAAACGTAAGCCTAGTCTTAAACAAAGAACTCTGGAAATACTGATTCGACTTAAAAATCTTTACCCAGAGGCTAAATGTAGTCTTAATTATGAAACTCCCCATCAACTGCTTGTCGCTACTATTCTGTCGGCGCAATGCACGGACGAACGAGTTAATCAAGTTACTCCTGCTCTTTTTGCTCGCTATCCTGATGCTGCCAGTCTAGCAGCAGCAGATATTACGGATATTGAAACGTTGATTCGTTCCACCGGCTTCTACCGCAATAAGGCAAAAAATATCCAAGGTGCCAGCCGCATGATTGTGGAAAAGTACAATGGCGAAGTGCCGAAGCGTATGGAACTACTGCTGGAACTCCCCGGAGTTGCTCGCAAAACTGCTAATGTGGTTTTGGCCCACGCCTACGGAATTAATGCCGGTGTGACGGTGGATACTCACGTTACTCGGCTTTCGCGTCGCTTGGGATTGACGCCACAGCGAGACGCGATCCGCATTGAACGTGATTTGATGCCGCTTTTGCCCCAAACTGACTGGGAAAACTTTTCAATCACTATCATCTATCACGGACGGGCTATTTGTACGGCCCGTAAACCGCTTTGTGACAGTTGCGATCTTGCCGATCTCTGCCCCAGTGCCGGTTTACCTTTGGCTCAAATGCTGGATGCAATTGAAAAATAGCTATTGCCACCGAAATGTAATATGATGGGAAATAGTGACTTTAATTCTAACTAGAAAAATTTTTCATGGCTAAAAAGAGCATGATTGAGCGTCAGAAAAAGCGCCAAGCACTGGTGAATAAATACGCTCAAAAGCGTGAAGATCTAAAAATCGCCTTCGAGCAAGCGGAAGACCTCGACGACAAAATCGCAATCCACCGGGAAATTCAACAACTGCCCCGTGACAGTTCGAGAACTCGTTTGCGGAACCGTTGCTGGTTGACTGGACGCCCCAGAGGCTATTACCGTGATTTTGGCCTCTCTCGAAACGTGATCCGCGAAATGGCACACCAAGGGTTACTCCCCGGCGTTGTCAAATCAAGCTGGTAGTCTCAACACACAATGAAGATTTGGCTTTTAGAAGACGTTGCATCTAAAAGCCAAAATCTCAACTTTTTGTCAAGGATAAATATTAAATTTATTGACCGCAACAGCGTGGGTTGATATCAAGACTTTGGAGCAGAAGATCACTCACAGCATTAGCGACGGCAAATTCGCCAAAAAAGCTTTTAGAAAAATCAAAGGCTTGCATTTCGGTAACGATGGCGATGACTAATTGGCCAACGTCATTTTCGCCTTCCATGCGATGTCGCACAAAAATTTGCGCTGCACGTTCGGCAATTGTCTCATTGACGGGCTCTGGGAGGAATTCTTGATCGAGCCATTCGTGCAGAGTTTTTTGTAACCATTGCCCTTCTTGTTGAGGGTTTTGGGCCGGTGGTAGTGTGATGGGTGGAATTGGCTCAGACATTTGCTCAACGCCAGAGGAAATCAAAGGTTAGGAAATATTTTAGCAGCCGGTGGGGAATTTTTTTTTGTGTTCAGTATTCTGGGGCTTATGCCGGTGGGCAGAGCAACGGCCTCCGGGCTATGTAAAAATGATTAATTGCAAGACGGATTGCTATTCAACCAAATACGGCACGAAATCTCATGCTGCAAACAACTCTTGGTGGACGCTATCAAATTATCAATCATTTGGGAGGAGGCGGTTTTGGGCAAACTTATCTGGCGGAAGACTTGCAGTTACCAGGCAACCCCAAGTGTGTTGTTAAAAAACTTCAACCGCAAGCAAGTGATCCGGCGACGCTAGAGACGGCTAGGCGGTTATTTGAAACGGAAGCACAAATGCTTTATAAGTTGGGAAGTCACCCGCAAATTCCTAAACTTTATGCTTATTTTGAGGAAAATAACGAGTTTTATTTGGTGCAAGAGTTTATTGAGGGGTGTAGTTTAATTGAGGAATTTAAGGGGAATGCTGGATGGGAGGAAGCTAAGGTTATTAGTTTGTTGCGAGAAATTTTAGAGATTTTAGAGTTTGTTCACAGCCAAAATGTGATTCACCGTGATGTTAATCCTCATAATATTATTCGCCGGGCAACGGATGGGAAGTTAGTTTTAATTGATTTTGGTGCGGTGAAACAAATTACGACGCAATCATTTAATGCTTTGGGGCAAACAAATTTAAGTGTGATTATTGGCACGCCCGGTTATATGCCAAGTGAGCAAGCAAATGGTTTTCCCAAACCGAGTAGTGATATCTATGCGGTAGGGGTTTTGGCAATTCAATCGCTGATAAATATTTACCCAAATCAGTTTAAAACCGATGCGAATACTCTGGAAATTATCTGGCGCGAGGGCGTTGGGGTGAGTGATGAGTTAGCGGTGGTTCTTGATAAGATGGTGCGCTATGATTTCCGCCAGCGTTATGCGTCGGCGGGGGAAGCTTTGCAGGCTCTTCAAAATATGAAATCTGGCAAGTTGCCAACAATGCCGGTGGGCGTTTCTTCGCCGGCTAAACTCCAAGTTAGGGGGAGGATGTTGATTAAGGCTTTGTTGGTTTTGGTGCTGGGGTTTGGGGTGAGTGCGGCTGGTTATTTTGCTGTTCAAGTTTTTAATAATTCTAGTGCCACAGGTTTATATAATCAAGCCAATACGCTGTTAAAGTTAAAGCGTCAAGAGGAAGCTATTAAGCTTTTGGAAAAGGCGGTAAAGCTGAAACCTGATTATGC
This sequence comes from Ancylothrix sp. D3o, assembly GCF_025370775.1. NCBI lineage: Bacteria > Bacillati > Cyanobacteriota > Cyanophyceae > Oscillatoriales > Microcoleaceae > Ancylothrix > Ancylothrix sp. D3o. The sequence goes on from NZ_JAMXEX010000011.1 coordinate 25,246, forward strand.
GGAGGCTTGGGAAATTCAAGCGCAGGCATTTTATGGTTTAAAACGTTATAAAGAAGCGCTGGAGGCTTTTGATAAAGCTATTTATTTTCAGCCTGAGTTTTTAGAGGCTTGGGTGGGGCGGGGTTTGGTTTTGGCGCAGCTAAAAAAATATAATGAGGCGATTGATGCTTTTGAGCAAGGGTTGAAAATTCAGCCAAATTCTGCAAAAGTTTGGTATGAAAAAGGGGAGTTACTTTTGCAGTTGCAGCGTTATGATGAGGCTGTGGTTTCTTATGAGAAGGCGTCAGAATTTCAGCCTAATTTCTATGAGGCTTGGGAACGTCGCGGCTGGGCTTTACATAGTTTAAGGCGCTATGAAGATGCTGTAAATTCTTATAAAAAAGCGGTTGAAATTAAGCCGGATTATGCCAAAGCTTGGTATAATATGGGCAATTCTATGGCTCGTTTGGAATGGAAAAAAGAGGCGGTTAATGCTTATGAGAAAGCGGTAAAATTTGACGATAATTATTATTTGGCTTGGAAAAGTTTAGGGAATGCGTTAAGTAATTTGCGGGAATATAAGGAGGCGCTTGAGTCTTATCAAAAAGCGGTGAGTTTGAGGTCAGATGATGCGGAAAGCTGGTATCAGTTGGGCTGGGGATGGCATCAGTTAAGCCGGTTTGATAAGGCGCTTGAGGCTTATAATACGGTGCTAAATTTGCAGTCTAATTATCCGGGGGCTTGGTATAATCATGGCAATGTTTTATATACTTTAAGGAGGTATGAAGAGGCGGTTAAGTCTTATGAGAATGCGGTTGATTTGAAGGCGGATGATTATCAGGCTTGGTATAGCAAGGGTAATGCTTTGTTTCAGTTAAAACGCTATGAGGAGGCGAGAGTTGCTTATCAAAAAACGGTGGTGATTAAGCCGGATTTTAAAGAAGGAAAAGATGCTTTGTTGAAAATTGAAAATTTGTTGAATAAAGAGGGGGATAAGCAGGCTTTTAAGGATAATAAAAGCTGGTCTGGTTTTAATTTAGACTTGGGCCGTTTTTTTGATTGATGCAGGATTTTTTAAGAGACTGGTTGAGAAAAAAATGATTGCTTAGTCATTTGGCAAGATAAAAAAAAATGTGGATTGTTTGCGCGGCAATCAGGCGGGGAGATGGGAACTTTATATCTGTAGCGTAGGCGATGAAATTCCTTGAGGGGGTATTGATTTTTGGTTTCGGTTTTCGATGGGTGAGGAGGGGGTTTTGGCGGTTAATTAAGGGAGTGCTTCAGTCGGAGGAATGCGGCGTCTGGGGTTGGTGAAAATTGTTAAAGGATCGCCAATAGTTGTAATTTTCCAAGGTTCCATTTCAAGCTGACGAACAGCGATTAAAAAAGGCGAGGAACGCTGCAAACGCCGGGCAATTAATTTGGGGGGAATGAAAGCGGATAAGTAGGGTTCGTGAACGCTGCCAGTATAAAGATAAGCGCCATTTTCTAACCAACGACCGGCGATGGTATCTTTATCATCGGGAGTGGTGGCAGACCAACTGTGGAGAAAATGAATGGCGGAGGGATAATTGAGTTTGGGGATGTCTTTGACGGTGGCGTATTGTTGAGCACCGGCATTAAAATTTGTGGGACTGCCGGAGGAATTAACTAAGATTAAATCATATTCCCATTTTTTGGCGGCTAAACTTTGCCATGTTTCTAAATCAGAGGCCGGTCTTTCTACCATTGTGACATCAATTCCCATTTTTTTTAGTTCTTGGGCGGCTTCGATCATTTCATATTTTTTCCAGTTTCCTTGTTTGGGATAACTGTCATAAAGAATGGCGGTTTTTGGTTGCAAGAATATGGCAGACATGGCTTGATATACGCTGCGGGCCGGTGTTCCGTAAATCCAGCCAACAATGGCCCAGCGGCTCTGATTTAAATTTCGACTTAGGCCGTCTGTTACTGATAAAAATTCGCTGCTTTTGTTGGGAGATTGATATTTAACGGCGAGGCTACGGACAAGGGTGATGGTATCAATGGAGTCTGCCTGATCTTGATAGGAGTAGCCGGTGGTTTCTACGCCTTGTTTAATGGCATTTTCTAAGGTTTCCCACTGTTCGGTTGTGAGGGTGTCGTTAGGGTTGCCAAAATCATCTTCTAAAAACACTAAAGGCTGTCCGCGATCTGCTGCTAAGGCAACGGCTGCCGGCCATGCGGGGTCTGTGGGGGAGGTGAAAACTACCCCTGGCGGTTCCCAGCCTAAATCATCCCATTTTTTTTTCAAGGATGTATTATCTGTTGCTTCCCATGCGGTTGCAACGGCTTTTAACATGGCTTCTGGCAAGTTTTGATTGGGGGGAGATTGCACTGCCGGCATTTTAATAATTTGGGCCGGTTTAAATTTATTAATAAATAGGCGGGTGTATTGTTTATCTTCGATTAAAATTGGCCAGCGGGCTTTTAAACTCCATTTGTTAATGGCTGCTAAAAAGGTGGTTTCGTCGGGAACTATGACGACGCGATCTAGGGTGGGAATGCGCTTATTTAAAGTTGCTATTCGCCGGCCGGTTTGGACGGCCCAAGGTTCGGAGGCATCGGCTTCTAATCGGGCAAAAGGTTTGTTTAATTTTGGTTGCGTTTGTATTAAAATAATCGCCAGGGAGACGATTAAAATTATTACAAAGAATCCCCCAAATAAACGTTTTCCCATAACTGCCTCTATTGTTGCCTTTTGTTATTATACCCTTGGTTTTCTGATTCCCACAACTTTAAAAAGCCGATTTCTCTCAGAAACCGGCTTTTTATTCAGGGTTTAAATTGAGTTGTAGGGCATAGTTTTATTTGCTATTGGCAAAAAGTTTTTGCGTAAAAACTCCATAACTGGGGCTAAAAAATAAAGCTAAAACAAATAATCCTGAGACAACTAAGACAATAGCTGGGCCAGAAGGTAGGTTATAAAAATAACTGAGGTACATTCCGGCAATGCTAGAAAAAATGCCAAGAATTGCGCCTAAAAACATAACTTGATGCAGGCGAGGGACGAGTAAATAAGCTGTGGCACCAGGGGTGATTAATAGGGATAAAACTAGCACCACTCCGACTGCTTTCATGCTGGCAACAACGGTGAGGGCGATTAATACCATTAAGCCAAAATTTAGCCAATTAACCGGCAATCCGACGGCTTTGGCACCGGTGGGATCAAAGGTGTAAAACAGCAGTTCTTTATACAGAAAAACTACTACTAATAAAACTAAACCGGCGATTAAGGCTGTATCTCTAACTTCTGCCGAAGAAACGCCTAAAATATTTCCAAACAAGAAATGATTAAGGTCAATTTTATTGTCTTTTTGCACAAGGGTAATTAAGGTGATTCCCAAGGCAAAAAACGCGGATAAAACAATGCCCATTGCGGCATCTTCTTTGATAGGTGAATGGGTGCGAATCCAAGCAATGGCAACGGTGCTGAGGATACCGGCAATAAAAGCACCGATGAAAATATTTCCCCCTAAAATAAAGGAAATTGCCAGTCCTGGTAAGACAGAATGACTAATGGCATCGCCAAGCAAGGCGAGTCTTTGTACCATTAAATAACTGCCGACAACAGCACAAGTTAATCCCACCAAAATTGCAATAATTAGGGAACGCTGCATAAAGCCGTATTGCAATGGCTCAATTAAGGATTCTAACATAATAGGGAGTGGGAATTTTTGAATGGTTGATGGGGATAATTTTAGGCAGCTTCTGAGAAAAACATGACATGACCACCATAGGCAAGGTAGAGGTTTTCTGGGGTGAGGACTTGTTGACGAGTGCCGGTGGCGATGACTTCTTGATTGAGTAAAATTAAGTCATCAAAATGGGTAATGGATTGGCCTAAATCGTGGTTAACAACTAAGACAATTTTTCCGGCTCCTGCTAGTTCTTGAAATATCTTAAAAATGATGCTTTGGGTTTTTTGATCGATGCCAACAAAGGGCTCATCAAAACAGAAAATTTCGGCTTCTTGAGCGAGGGAACGGGCTAAAAAGACTCGTTGTTGTTGTCCGCCGGAAAGATCGCCTATGCGGCGGTTACGATAGTCGAGCATTCCGACGCGAGATAAAGCATTTTCGGCAATTTTGCGGCTGACTGTGGAAAATCGGCGAAAGAGGCCGGTTTTTCGGACTCTGCCCATCATCACGACATCCCAGACGGTGGCGGGGTATGTCCAGTCTATTTGTGAGCGCTGGGGAACATAGGCGATGCGGTGGAGTTGTTGTGAGAGCGGTGCTGTATCGCACAATACTTGGCCGGTGTGGCTAGAAACTAAGCCTAGCATGGCTTTGAGGAGGGTACTTTTACCGGCCCCATTCGGCCCAATGATGCCGGTGAGCCGGCCACTACGGATAACACAATTAACATCGCGTAAGGCTTCGACGTTGCGGTAGTTGACTCCCAAATGGCTGACGGTGATGCTGGGTGCCGGTTCTGCTGTGTCAAAGGCTTGATAACAATGGGTTTGCCAAGGGTGGCATTTGGTGTGTTTTAGTTGTTTGGAAATGTTCATGGCTAGTGGCTAACTTATATAAAGTGCTTTTTTTGGGTGCGATTTTAACCGCTGCTGTTTGGAAGATTTGGGCAGTTGGGTTGACTTTTTTACCAGCATACCCCAAAAATGAAAGAAAAATGAAAAAATCTATAGACCGGCTTAATCCGATAGATAGAGGTAGCTTATGATTATCAGTCAAAATAGAAGAAACCTTTGGAGAATAGGATTTTTAATTGTTTTGTCCGTCTGGGTTGGTGGGTGTATTCCGCAATCAAAAAATGAGCAAAACACAGCAGGAAATAAGCCGAATGTCGTAGCAACTAGCACAATTATTGAGGATTTGACAGAAGAGATTGCTGGCGATGAAATTAAGCTAACCGGCATTTTAAAACCAGGGACAGATCCTCACGTTTATGAGCCGGTGCCGGCGGATACGGTAGCATTAGAAAAAGCCCAGCTAATTTTGTACAATGGTTATAATTTAGAGCCTGGTTTAATTAAGTTGATGAAAACGGCGGGAGGCAATGCCAAACAGGTGCCGGTGGGTGAAGTTTCCCAACCGTTGCAATTAGAAAAAAATGGCGAAAATGTACCCGATCCGCACGTTTGGGGAGATGTAAAAAATGCAATTAAAATGGCAAAGGCGATTCGAGATGAGTTAATAACGCTTTCTCCAGAAGACAAAGATAAATTTACACAAAATGCAGCAAAACTAACCGCAGAATTGCAAAGTTTAGATGAATGGATTAGCAAACAAATTGCTACAATACCGCCAAATCAACGGCGATTAGTGACAACTCACGATGCTTTTCAATATTATGCTAATGCTTATAAATTGGAAATTATCGGAACATTAATCGGAATTAGCACAGAAGAACAACCAAGCGCACAAACCGTGAAAAGATTAGTCGATTCTATTAAATCTGCACGAGTGCCGGCTGTTTTTGCAGAGACAACAATTAACCCAACTTTAATTACAACCGTAGCAGAAGAATCCGGCGTCAAATTAGCACCAAAACAGCTTTATTCTGATTCGGTTGGGGCAGCCGGCAGCGAGGGTGATTCTTATATTAAAATGATTGTGGCTAATACGCGAACTATTGTCGATGCTTTGGGGGGAAAATCTCAGCCGTTTATGCCTTAAGTTTTTTGAGTTATGGTAAAATTTTCCTTTGTTTAAGATTAACATTGTTAGCATGACTCAAAAAAATCTGCTTATTATTATTTGTTTGGTTGCCGGTTTTTTCTTATCCCTGGTGGTGGGGAAAACCTGGTTTTTATCACCGGCACCCCAACGAACAAATTTAACGGTATCCGCTGCGATTAGTCTCACAAATGTTTTGCAAGAAATTCAGCCTCTTTATCAACAAAGTAAGCCGCAAGTTGGGGTTACTTATAATTTTGGGGCTTCCGGTGCATTGCAGCAACAAATTGAACAGGGGGCGCCGGTGGATGTGTTTATTTCCGCTGCTACAAAACAGATGGATGCTTTAGAGAAAAAAGGGTTATTGGTGGAGGATACGCGGCTTAATTTGCTGAGAAACAAGCTAGTTTTAATTACCCCAAAAAACGGCGCTGCAATTAGCAATTTTAAGGATTTAAGCCTGTCAGATATTAAGCGGATAGCAATTGGTGAACCTAAAAGCGTGCCGGCGGGGCAATATGCTCAGGAAGTATTGACAAATTTGGGTACATTTAATCAACTTAAATCAAAGTTAATTCTCGCTAATAACGTCCGGCAAGTTTTGACTTTTGTTGAAACCGGCAATGTCGATGCTGGCATTGTTTATTTAACCGATGCAAAGGAATCAAATAAAGTCCAAATTCGCGCCACAGCCCCGGAAAACTTGCACTCTCCGATTGTTTATCCGGTGGCGGTTTTAAAGAATAGCAAAAATGTTCAAGCCAGCAGAGATTTTGTTGATTTTATGAAAGGCAATAAGGCAAAAGCTGTGTATGAAAGGTACGGATTTGGCGTTTAAATAAAGGCTGGTTTTATTGCGATAGCAAATTAAGTAATGAGGCCAAAAATTGCCTTATTTCAAGGTCAAAAAGCTATGGAAAGTCAATTTGATTTCTCTCCCTTATGGATATCTTTTAAAACAGCCACAACCGCAACAATTATTACTTTTTTCTTAGGAATAGCTACTGCAAAATGGATGCTAGAATATCGCGGCAAAGCCAAACCTGTCATCGAAGGTTTATTGATTTCGCCTTTAGTTTTGCCGCCGACAGTGGTAGGATTTTTGTTGCTATTGTTGTTTGGCAAAAACGGGCCGGTAGGGCAATTTTTATCACCAATTAACATTAATATTATTTTCTCATGGCCGGCCACAGTCATTACAGCAACGGTGGTAGCATTTCCTTTAATGTATAAAACTGCTTTGGGTGCTTTTGAGCAAATTGATGCTAATTTGTTGAGTGCCGGTCGCACATTAGGAGCATCAGAATGGCGAGTTTTTTGGCATATTATGTTACCCTTAGCATGGCCTGGAATTTTAGCTGGGACTATTCTATCTTTTACCCGCGCATTAGGGGAATTTGGCGCAACTTTAATGCTTGCCGGCAATATTCCAGGGCAAACTCAAACAATCCCAATGGCAATTTATTTTGCTGTAGAAGCAGGAGATATCCGACAAGCTTCTCTGTGGGTAATTATTATTTTAGCTATTTCTTTAAGTGTTCTCACAGCCATTAACTTATTGCCAGCAAAAATCAGCCGTCCCCAGGTTATTAGTAAGGTTGAAAAAAATCACTTTATCCCTTCGTTACCTCTGAGCAATAATGATTTTCTGAAAGTAGAAATAGAAAAAGAATTAACCGGCTTTTCTTTAAAAATTGCCATGAATGCCGGTAGAGAAACCTTGGGAATTTTAGGCGCATCTGGGGCTGGCAAAAGTATGATATTGCGCTGCATTGCCGGTTTAGAAACTCCCAGCCAAGGCAAAATTATCTTAAATAATCAAGTTTTATTTGATTCACAGCAAAAAATTAACCTCCCCCCCCACCGGCGCCGCGTTGGAATTGTTTTTCAAAATTATGCCTTATTTCCCCATCTCAATGTCGCTCAAAATATTGCTTTTGGCTTGCATAATTTGCCCAAAAACCAACGAAACCAACTTGTTAGGGAAAAAATCACCCAAATGCAATTACAAGGCTTAGAAAACCGCTATCCGCATCAACTCTCTGGCGGGCAACAACAACGAGTCGCCTTAGCAAGAGCCTTATCCACAGAACCGGCAGCCTTATTATTAGATGAACCATTTTCAGCCCTTGATACTTATTTACGGCATCAACTCGAAAAACAACTAAAAGAAATCTTGATAAATTATCAAGGAGTAGCCTTATTTGTTACTCATAATCTTGAAGAAGCCTATCGCCTTTGTCAAAATTTAATGGTGGTTGATAAAGGAAAAATTGCTGCTAAAGCACCAAAACAAAATATCCTTGAACGTCCTTCTAGTTATGCCGTTGCGCTGTTAACCGGCTGTAAGAATTTTTCCCGAATTAACAAGCGCGGATCTGATTGTGTGGAAGCCCTCGACTGGGGCTGTACATTGCGGGTTAGTGGGCCGGTTTCGGAATCTTTAATTTTGGTGGGAATTCGCGCCCATCACTTAATTTTAACAAAGAATTTCAAAGGAGAAAATATCTTTCCTTGTTGGTTAGCGCAAAGCAGTGAAACTCCATTTAGGATGACACTTTATTTAAAACTTCATTTTCCCGCCACCCATTTGCAAGACTATCATTTGCAAGCAGAATTATTTAAAGAAAAATGGGAAAAAATCAAAGATAAGCCGTTTCCTTGGTATGTAAAATTAGAGCCAAAGCGGTTGATTTTGATGGCAGAGAAGTAAGGGGGGACTAGGGACAGAATGCGTTACCATCGCAGTTGAGTTGTCTGGCACCGGCTTTTTACCCATCCCCACACATTGCCCAACCCCCACAGGATAAGATAATCTAATAAACTGCCAACTACACAATTACAGCAAAATCTCGTGCTCGATCTCAAACAAATCCGCGAAAACTCAGAAGCAATTCAACAACGCCTCAACCTACGCGGCGGAAACTACGATTTACAGCCAATATTACAACTCGACATCGAACAAAGAGAACTCGAAAAAAACCGCTCTCAACTGCAAGCACGCAGTAACGAAATCGGTAAATTAGTCGGCCAAAAAATGAAAGCCGGCACCAAACCAGACGATCCAGAAATCATTTCCCTCAAAGAAGAAGGAAACCAACTCAAAACTCAACTCGCAGAATTAGAACCCCAAGAAAAACAACTCAAAGAACAAATTCAAACCCAACTCCTCACATTTCCCAACCTCCCCAGCGCCACAACTCCCACCGGCGCCTCCGAAGACGAAAATATCGAAATTCGCCGTTGGGGAGATGAATATATCCCCCAAAATTCCGTTTTACCTCATTGGGAAATCGGCGAAAAAATGGGGATTTTAAACTTTGAGCGTTCTGCCAAAATTGCCCAAAGCAGATTTGTAACTTTAATGGGGGCCGGTGCAGCCCTAGAACGTGCTTTAATTAGTTTCATGTTAGACCGGCATATCAAAGCAGGTTACACCGAAGTTATCCCCCCAGTTTTAATCAATACCGCCTCCCTCACCGGCACAGGACAATTACCTAAATTTTCCGAAGAAAGTTTTAAATGTGCCGACGATGATTTATGGCTCGCACCCACCGCAGAAGTACCCGTCACAAACCTCTACCGAGATGAAGTTCTCGAAGCAGAAAAACTACCGATTAATCACTGTGCTTATACTCCTTGTTTTCGCCGCGAAGCCGGCAGTTATGGCAAAGATACACGCGGTTTAATTCGCCTCCATCAATTCAATAAAGTTGAGTTAGTTAAATTTGTTTCCCCAGAAACTTCCGAAGAAGAACACCAAAAACTTGTAGCCGATGCTGAAGCAATTTTACAAGCTTTAAAGTTGCCTTATCGTGTGATTGAACTCTGCACCGGCGACCTTGGCTTTAGTGCTGCGAAATGCTACGATTTGGAAGTATGGCTTCCTTCGGCTGGGAAATATCGTGAGATTTCCAGTTGCTCAAATATCCATGATTTTCAAGCTAGACGTGCCAATATCCGCTTTAAAGAAGCCGGTAAAAAAGGAACTCAATTTTTACACACACTTAACGGTTCTGGTTTGGCTGTTGGACGCACTATGTCGGCAATTTTGGAAAATTATCAGTTAGCTAATGGGACTATTCGTGTGCCTGAAGTTTTACAAGTTTATTTGGGGCGCGAAGTTTTGTAAGATTTAACCGCAGATAAACGCAGATAAACGCAGATGGGTTTTCTGTTTTTATCGGCGGTTAATTGTTTTTAGTGGCGCAGGCGTCCCGCCTGCGATTGCGATGAGTACACAAATGCGTTTATCCGCGTTCATCTGCTATAGGATGCGGTTAATTATTCTCTAAAATCCTAGGTCATATTTGGCTGCTTCTGCGGCTGCGATTAGTTCTTCTTCTGGCATTTGTTCATAGTCTGGATCGCCGATTTCTGCGTAAAATTGCTCATCATAGGGACGAGTTTGGACTACTACCGGCATCGGGACTGCATGACCTAATATTAATGCTTGTTGTTTAGAATCGAGTTTTGCTAATACTGATTTTAAGCTATTTCCTCCAGACACGCCGGTGAAAATTGCGTCAATGTCTTTATTATCATTTAATAATGCTGTGATCCGTGTTCCAATTTGCGACATTACTTCGTTATCAATTCCTGATGGACGTTGATCGACAATTAACAGCGTTACAAAATACTTTCGCATTTCTCTGGCAATTGTGCCAAAAATTGTAGACCTCACACAAGCTGGATCTAAAAAACGGTGTGCTTCTTCAATCGTAATTACTAGCTGTCGGGGCCGGTCATTGATGCTTTTTGTTTGCAAATATAACTCTGATTTCTTGACATAGCTTTCATGGATGCGCCGCGAAATCATGTTTGTTGCCAACATATAAGAAAGCATATTTGACTGGGTGCCAAATTCGATAATAACGTGCTTTCCTGCACTCAAACTTTGTAAGATTTTATCAATATAATTAGTCTTGCAAGAAGGCTGTAAATATTTGAGTTCATTCAACTTCATTAATTTGCGTTGCAACGCCATGATTGAGGATTTATTCCCGCGTTTCTCTTCGCAAAAAATCTGGATTTCTTCATTTTCCATTGCCAAAAGTTGATTAATCCAAGATGACTGAAATTCAGCCCGCAAAATCCGGGCATTTTCTATCGCCGCATCGGAAATATTTAACTCGCGTTGCACTAATTCCACATCTTCAACGTCAATATGATCGTAGCTGAGATACAATTCTTGAGCATCTCTGACACCCCGCCGGCGTGTTGATTCTGGATCAAGGGTATAAATTTCTACCAAACTTGGAAATAATTGTCGCAAACCTTTAACTGTACTGCCTTGTTTTGCTTCTGTCATAGCTTCCCAGCCATACTCAGAGTGCATATCAAAAATTAAATTTACCGCCGCTTGTTTGCGAATTACACCCGAAAGTAAAAGGCGAGTTAAAAAAGATTTGCCGGTGCCAGATTTGCCAAAAACGCCATTACTACGCTCTACAAATCGGTTTAAATCTATGCACACCGGCACGTCCATGTCAAGCGGTTGACCGATGGCAAAGTTTTTACGCAGGGGGTCATCTTCCCAGCCAAAAACACACCTAAAATCGCGCTCTGTGGCATCAAAAACCTGGGAAAAATGGCTGGGAATTGTTTTCACCGGCATTAACTCCATTTGTTCACTACTCGCGGCTTTATAGGAAGCCAAAGCAGAAGAATTTTGCCCAGATTTCTTTTTGGATTTTTTGCTTTCTGTTTCTAAAATCGTGCTAGGACTCCAGCCATTATCTGCAACTTCTGGAGTCAGCATCAGCATCGGTGAAAGTTCAATGGTGCCATAGGTGCCGCTTCCTGCTAAAACGGCTTGCAAAAAATCATCTTCCGGCAAAGGTGGGTTTGCCATAATTCGCGGACTTGATGTGCCTAAAGAAACATCCGTCAGCATACAAAAAAAGTGCGAACGCACGCCGCGAACTACCAAAAATTTACCGACGCGCATATCTTCGACGGAAACATCCGGGTGAAGGCGTACTTCTAACCCTTCACTTAACGAGCCTTGAATTACTGAGCCTAACGGCTTGTCTGCACTCATGCCACACTTTATAAACTCTTTTGATCATCTTAAGATGATTTTTGCATCAACAGCAAAAATTACTTAAGGCTAAAGCTTGCAAAGGAGGTTCCCAGGTAGAAACCCAGGAACCAAAAATATCTAGGCTGCGGGACTTAGACACCGGCCCAGAAAAGGTTTTTTAGCAATTTTCCGGGGTTAACCCCAGTATTTTTGTCAAAAAACCCGCTTTCTAACATCGCTTAATTCCTAGAAAAGAGAATTAATCGATTTGAATTGAGGTCGGTCTGCTGCTTGACGAAGAGGTAGTTGTGGGAATTAGCGGTTGCCTGTATTCTGCATACAACCGATCTCGCCAGTTGAAAAAGATTTCATAGTCTGGGTTATCCGCAATTCCGGCAACGCCTTTGCCGCGCAGGGTTTCCGGTAAGTCTAAATACGGGCCGGTGGGGAATTTTAACAAGATTGACAAACCGGCCACTGCAAAATCAGCCACCGTTGGGGTATTTCCCAGCAAATAGGGGACTTCTTTGAGGATCGTGCAAAGTGCCTCCAAACTTTGTTTGATGCTGTCGGTGGCGCTGCTAACCGCTTCTGGGGTTGCGCCGAGTCCGATACCCAGGGTTTTGAGGATATCCGAGGGGACTGCTTCGACCAAGTTTTTCAGAAAATCTGGTGTCGCGGCGGGGAGTAAGGCGCTGCGGAAACGTTGGTCTTGGCTGAGGCCGCTAAATAAAACTTTGCGGCTTTTTTGTCCGATGGATTCGTCGGCCCATTCTTCTAAAATTGTGGTGAGTGCTCGCTCTTTGGCATCGCTGGGATAGAGGGGCCGGTCGGGATATTGCTGGTCTAGGTATTGGGCGATGGCGGTGGAGTCGGCAATAACGATGTTTCCATCTTTGAGCACGGGCAGTTGCCGCTGGCCGCTCAGCCGGTAGACTTCCAATTGTCCTACGCCTGGGGTAACTTCGATTTTTCGGTATTGCAAACCTTTGTAGTCAAGGATCAGCCGGACTTTTTCGCTGTAGTGCGACAGTTCAAATTGATAAAGTTCTAACACTGTGGTTCTCCTGTGAGGGGTTTGTCCCCTTCTGATTAGTTGAAGTGTGTCATATTGTTTAATATATCTTTACAATCTCTTCACACAACCAGGAGATCACCCCAGTGAAAAATCAAAATTTGCTTAGCTTTGGCAAAAAAGTTGCGGCTGCTGTAACGGTAGCAGGCACAATGATGTTGCTGAGTGTGCCGGCGGATGCTAAAAATTGCGACAGCCACAGCGCTGATAAAGCACCAAGTGCCGGTGAGACTCAACCTGTGGCCGGTGGGCCTTCGGGGGCAACTCAGCCATCCAATATTGTCCAAATTGCCAGCCGCAATGCTTCTTTTAGTACGCTGACTCGTGCTGTGAAAGCTGCCGGTTTGGTGGATACGCTTTCTGGCCAAGGCCCGTTTACGGTTTTTGCTCCCACTGATGCTGCTTTTGCGGATTTAGAAAGACAAGCACCCGGAACTTTGGAGACGCTTCTTAAACCCGAAAATAAGGCTAAATTGGTTCAAATTTTGACTTATCATGTTGTGCCTGGTTCTGTGAAGTCTACTCAGCTTAAGGCCGGTAATGTCAAAACTGTTGAGGGTAGCGCGGTGGCTGTTAACCTTGATGGCGGTAAGGTGATGGTTAATCAAGCCAACGTTATCTCTGCGGATCTCGAAGCAAGCAATGGCGTTATTCACGTTATTGATAAGGTGATTTTGCCTCCTAACCTTTAGGGCTGAGTTAAGAAGAATTTAAGCGATTTTAATCTACCCCGGTTTCTGGCTGGAAGCCGGGTTTTTAACGTCGGCTCTGGGATTCGACATCTCAGCAATGGCAATGGTACACTGACATAAAGGTTTTAGTTGGGTTTTTTCATAAGCACAAATTCACAAAGACAATGCTTTTTATTGAGCTTTGCAGCTAAGGGAAAACAATAATGATTATCAAAAATCGGAAAAATAAGTTTAAAAATTTGGGATGTGTGATGGCAATTTTGGCCGGTGCTTTGGTGGGGGGGCCAGTTGAAGCACAATATTATTACGGGCCGAGTATTTTTAGCCCGGTTGTTTATTCGCCGACTCGCGGGACGTTGTTGGCTCAACTCAAGCAAATGGATTGCAAGAATTTGGTTTCTGTGTTAGAAAAAGCTCCGAAGGAATTGGTAGATCGCATCAATAAAGGCGAAGCTCTGACTATTATTGCTCCCACAGATGCGGCTTTTGCAGAATTTGGCTCTGAGCAAATTGAAGAGTTAATGAAACCGGAAAATAAAGATAAGTTGGTGGAGTTTTTGTCTTATCATTTGGTGGCCGGTCAAATCTCTGAAGCGGATATTAAGGCGGGGGAAATTAAAACGCTTTCTGGTGTGCCGGTTCGCTTAGAGGCGGAGGCGACTTCCCAAGAATTTAAGATTAATGATGCAAAATTGGCCGATCAGCCGCTTCTGCTCAAAAATTCCGAGAATAGTGATGTGGTTGTGGTAATTGTTGATAAAGTGCTTGTACCACCGGCAAGGCAATCAAAATAATTTTAAGGGCGGGTAAGTTTTCTGCAATTACGAGGAAAACATCAAGGCTCTGGAACTTAAATTTAAGGAAAAGCGTCTTGTTGATTTTAAATGTTTGATAATTTCTCCCAAACATATCCGAGGTATTTATGCAGGCCAGATATAAAAATTTAATGCTCAAAGTTGCTGGCTTTGTGGGAGTTGTGGCGGTGAGTCTGGCAAATAGCGGGGCGGTGCTGGCTCAGTATTATTATGGGCCGAGTTTTTTTAGTCCGGGGGCTTATTATCCTGCAAGAGCAGGTTCTTTGATTGGGCAGTTAAAACAGTTGGGTTTTAGTAGGTTGGCACGAGTTTTAGAGGGTTCTCCAGAGTTAGTTAATACGCTGAACCAAGGCGGGCCATTTACTATTTTTGCACCCACTGACGAAGCGTTTGATGCTCTGCCGGCCGGCACTTTAGAGCAGTTAATGAAAGATAAACCGCAATTAGCAAAAGTTTTGTCTTATCATTTGGTGCCAGGAAAAGTCACAGAAGCCGATATCCAAGCGGGACAGGTGAAAACTTTGGAAGGTAATGTAGTGAATTTGGGCGTGAATGCGGCAACAAACCAAATTACTTTGAATAATGCGAAGCCGGTGGATGATTGTTTTAATATCAAAAACCGCAGCGATAATACGATTACTTTTGTGGTAATTGATAAGGTTTTGTTGCCCCCACAACGTTAAGATATAGGCGGGGGAAAGCCTAGCAAAGATTTGGTTTTTTCCCCCCGCCGCTTAACGAAAAATCTCAGGAACTCTCCGCATAGCTTCCTTCATTCCTTCACTTAACCGGCCCAATTTTTCTGAAGCTTCCACAATCCGATCTCCCTCAACGTGCAATTCGGAAGAGGGATAATTTTCGATTATTTCTAAGAGCGAAACTTGATTATCTTCGCTTGCAGAAAGCACAATTGCCGAGCGCAAAGCGACGCGGTTTGCAGTGGTTGTGGGGGGATGAATGACTACAGAAATTTGATCGAGGAGTACCCCTCCCAAGGGATGATTGAGGGCTTTATCTGCAAATAATAAATCCACCGGCACTTGTCTTGTTAGTGCTTTGCGTGTTTGTTCGCTATCTCTTTGGGAGACACGCAAAACATCTTCCAAGGCGGGGGAAACTTCGCCGGTTTCGGCAAAATTTTGCAAGTCTTGCAGGGGGATAGATGCCTGATGAATGCCGGCATTAATCACTACTTTTTCGGCTGCGTTTGCCTGCAATATTCCTCCACCCAAACCAACAAAAAAGCTGGGGAGGACAAGAAAACAAAATGTATGTAATTTGGATAACTTCATGGTTGCGATTCGTGGTTAGGGGTTGGGTATTGGAGACTGGGAAAATAGGTTTTTTGTTTCTACATTAATTTTATGTTTGTTTGGTGATTTTAACCTCTAACCAATGGCTAATATCTCCTCTGGCTGGGGCAACCACACAAGTTTTTTTCCCTATCAGAAGGGGGGGATTTTGAGTATTGACAAATGTGGGGGCTGTGCAAGAGAGTCTGTACTGACAAATCGTTAATTTAACTTTTGCTGTAATTTTTTGCGAGCAAGGATAGCCGGTTGAAACGTCGGGTCAAGTTCAACAGCTTTGTTATAAGACTTGAGGGCTTCTTCATAGCGCTGAGTTTGTTCTTGAACCAAACCTCTATTTAGCCAAGCAGCCGGATCTTTGGGTTCAATTTCCACTGCTTTATCTAAACCTGCCAATGCTTCATCATTGCGTTTCAGTTCAGCAAGAGCAAGACTTCTTCCCACCCAAGATTTACTATCTTTTGGCTCAATTTTTACAGCTTGATTAAAAGCAGAAAGAGCCTCAACCGACCTTTTTGTTTGTAATAAAGCAAAACCTTTCTCGCGGAATGCTGGATAAAACTGGTCTTGAATTTGTAGGGCTTTATCGTAGGATTTGATAGCTTCATCAAAGCGGCCATTAGCAATCAACAGTGAGCCGCGATTATGCCAAGTTAGATAAGATTTAGGCCGAATTTCTAAAGCTTTATCAAAGGCTTTGAGGGCTTCATTTGGCCGGCGTAAAAGCATCAGTGTATTGCCTTTATTAATCCAAGCCGGGAAAAAATCGGCTTTAATACCAATGGCTTCATCAAAAACTTTCAGGGCTTCTTCGGGACGTTGCAACTTATTTAAAATCCGACCGCTATTAATTCGAGATTGGAGATTGTTGGGGTCAAGTTTGAGCGTATCATTAGAAGAGGCGAGGGCTTCTTCGTAGGCTCTTTGGGCATCTTGCCGGCGTTGCAAATATTCCAAAGCTAAACCGCGATTTTCCCAGGCTTCGGGGTCATTCGGTTTAATTTGCCGGGCTTTTTCAAAAGTATCCAGGGCATCTTGATACTTTTGGAGGCCAATAAATGCCAGGCCGATTTTGTTTAAAGCCACCACATTATTCGGGTCAATTTCTAAGGCTTTTCTATGGGCATTTAAAGCATCTTGATATCGTTGCAAAATATAAAAGCTTTCGCCTTGATTGTTCCAAAATTTGGGATTATTTGGCGCAAGTTCACTAGCTTTTTGATAGGCGGATAAAGCTGATTCATAGCGTTCTAAAAGAAATAAGGCATCGCCGCGAATTTTCCAGGCTTGAGCATCGCGTTCATTTTGAGCCAGGGCTTTGTCAGCAACGGTAAGGGCTTCTTCGGGTTTTTCGGCATCCAAAAATTGATTGGCAGCCGTTAAGTTATCTGTACGAGGGAATAGAAAAAAACCTCCAACCACGAAGCCGGTTAGGATCATCAATGCCAAAAGATAGCTAAATTTTTTATTTTTAGATGGCGGAATCAGACTATCGACAACGGTTTCTTGTGAAACGGTGGATGCGGCTGCTGGAGTTGTCAAATTTTGGGAAACTGTGGAAGTATGGGGCGGTAAAGTCAGGGGAAGGCTATCGTTGAGAGAATCGCGCTTAATTTGAGTTTCCTCTGTGAAAAAACTTGATATCTTAGCTAAATCAAGGAGAACTTCACCGGCAGATTGATAGCGTTCAATAAAATGATAACGCACCATTTTGTCTAAAATATTGGCGAGAAACTCGTTAATAGAAACTTGAGGACGCCACAGCGGATCGCCGGTTTGGGCATTTTGGGGAAGTTGTGAAGGTAAAATGCCGGTTAAGGCTTGAATACTCATCATTCCCAGCGCGTAAATATCACTGTTTGGGCGCGGTTGACCGGCCAGTTGTTCGCTAGGCATATAACCGGGCGTGCCAATAGCAACTGTAAAACCGTCGTTGACTCCTTGACTGGTGACTTGTTTAACTGCCCCAAAATCAATTAATACTAATTTTTTGTCATAAAAGCGGCGAATAATATTAGAAGGTTTGATATCGCGGTGAATAACATTTTGTTGGTGAACAAAGGCTAAAACGGTTAAAATATCTTGTAAAATTGCTATAACTTCAGTCTCGCTTAAACAGTTGCCTTTTTTGATTTCCTGACAAAGAGGCTGGCCTTCAATACAATCTTGGACTAAATAAAATTCTCCATCTTCTTCAAAGTGAGCGAAGAGGCGGGGAATTTGGTCATGTTTCCCTAAGCGATGCAAAACTGTTGCTTCGGTGTCAAACAATCTTCTGGCGGTTTCGAGGGTTTGCGGATCTTGTGTTTGGGGTTTAAATTGTTTGACTACACACCGGGGGTTGTCTGGCAGTTGTAAATCTTCCGCAACATAGGTTTGACCAAAAGCTCCTCCTCCCAAGGCGCTTAAAATTTTATACCGTCCAGCCAGTATTTTTCCGAGTAGAGTGTCCATGTGTTTGAGGGGTCGAGCCTGCCGGCCACAAGGCTTTAGCCAGCAATAATTTAAGAAGCTTCTGGGGCTTCGTCATTATTTACTTTATCTTGAATTTTGATGTTTTTGGGAATGCCGGCCGGTGGGGGAAGGGTGAGCCGGCTTGTTTGAAGTTTTTTTATGAAGTTTGATACAATACGCGCCTATTGCCGGTTTCTCTGAAAAATCACAGTTTTAAACTAGACAGCCACTTCAGAAACCCAATTTCTAAGCTCGACACTAAGAAGTTGAAAAAAAGCGTTAGCAAGTGCAGTGGCAATATCGGCCCTCATACATAAAATAAACCCGGCTTATTTTAAAAACCGGGTTCCTGTTAATTTTATTTAATTTTAAATCCCTATTCAAAACCGGATCTAAATTTTATTAAACCGCTTTATTGGCGCGGTTTATTGCTTGATAGAGATTCCTCGGCGACTTCCCCATTCTTCAGCTTTAGAAATCGCTATCCGAATGGCTTTTCCTTCGTCGTAATGCTCCTCTTGCAACAAAGCATTAGCAATTTCTATCGCTTTTTCTCTCACTTCGGGGGAGAGATTTTTCATTGAAGCAGGATACTCTTTTTCAGTCCAAGGCATTGTTACCGCCTTTCCTTATTGGAACGAATCAAAAAATGATTGGGGGGAGAATGGTATCTTTGGTTTCGAGGCTGTTATTCGGGTTCAAAATTTTTCGTTCACCCGCTAACCTTTCCCCCCAGCCCATTGTTTTTTCCAGCGATTAAGCGCGTTGAGTTAACAAACCCCAAATGAACAAAATCAAAACAGCACCTAAAACCGCAAAAGCAATACTAGGAATGCTCAACGCTGCATAGGATGCACCCCCACTCGTTCCTAAGAGCATACTACCAAGATAGCCACCTACAACTGCACCCAAAATTCCTAAACCGGTTGTGGCAAGAAATCCGCCACCTTGATGACCTGGATAAATTGCTTTGGCAAGGGCGCCGGCAATCAGACCTAAAATAACCCAAGCTAGAATTCCCATCTCATTTCCTCCAGTAACTTAAACTGTTTTGTTGTTGTTTGTCTTATCTTTCTACACAATATCAGCAGTTTTATACGATTAACCTCTACCACAAGTCAGAAATCAAAAGAAATAATGCTTTGAATATTATTCACAATAAAAACTTTCACCGCTCTGCCAAAAGATAGAGCAAAAATGTCGCGGTTTCTGATAGAAGAATTTTTTGGCTGTTTTTCTAAGCTTTCTATCTATTTTAGAGCAGAAATTATTATTTGATTGAGCAGCGACTCTTAGGAGTTTGTTTAGTTTGCACGTCTGGCTTATTGGCGCAGGCTTCTTCCCTGAAATCCGCGCTTTCTGTGGTAGATATGGCTGAATTGAATTTCTGAGTCCGTTTGCCTTTACAATGACAAAAATACTTTTATCTCTCACCAAAACAGCGACTAAAAATGAAACTAAGCCTTTGCATGATTGTCAAAAATGAAGAAGCCACACTACGCGATTGTCTCCATAGTGTTAAAGATGTGGTAGACGAAATGGTGGTTTTAGACACCGGCTCTACAGATCGCACGGTGGAAATTGCCCAAGAATTGGGAGCCAATGTCTATTTTTTTGAGTGGTGTAATGATTTTGCTGTTGCTCGCAATGAGGCGCTGCGTTTTGTCACCGGCGATTGGGTAATTGTACTGGATGCAGATGAAAAACTTAAACCAGAAATTGTGCCGCTGATGAGACAAGCCATGCAAAATGAGCAGTGTATCCTCATTAATTTAATTCGTCACGAAGTCGGCGCCGCTCAGTCTCCTTACTCGATGGTGTCGCGTTTGTTTCGCCATCATCCCGAACTTTATTTTACTCACCCCTATCATGCAATGGTTGATGATAGTGTGGCGGAACTGTTAGAAAAACAGCCTAACTGGCAAATTTTAGAACTCGCAGAAGTTGCTATCTCTCACGAAGGTTACACCGAACAAGCAATCGGTGCCCAAAATAAATTTAACCGGGCTGCTTCGGCAATGGAAGCTTATTTATCTCAGTATCCCAATGATCCCTACACTTGCAGTAAATTGGGTGCTTTGTATGTCAGAAGTGGCAAAATTGAGCGGGGAATTCAATTACTAGAAATTGGTTTGCGCGGGGTTCCTTCTTGGCGAACACGAAAACCTGTTGAGGTGCCGGTGCTTTATGAACTCCATTATCATTTAGGCATTGCTTACAGCCGCATTGGGAAAGCTTCTCAGGCAAAGTCTCATTATTTAGCCGCAATGGAAATGCCGGTTTTACCTTATATTAAACTGGGAACTTATAATAATTATGGCAATTTGTTGCTGGAAACCGGCGACATCACCGGCGCGATAATTGCTTATACAACGGTTTTAGAACTTGACCCGACTTTGGCAACGGCTCATTTTAATTTAGGCATTGCTTACAAAGATAAAGGCCAGTTACAAGATGCCATAAAGTGCTACCGGCAAGCAATTGCTCTCAATCCCAACTTTGCTGAAGCTTATCAAAACTTAGGCGTTGCTTTACTGAAAGCCGGCAATGTTTTTGAAAGTTTAGACACTTTTCGAGAAGCCATAACTCGCTATGAAGAACAACAGTCACCCGCAGCCGCTAAGTTGCGCCAAAGCTTAAAAGAAATGGGGTTAAGAATTTAAGAATTAAAAACCCGGTTTATTAAACAAATCGGGTTTTAACCACAACTATATCGCCCAGTAAAAATCTTTTTCCCTAGAGAGTCATGTACCCCTTAACATAGATTTATCGGTGTAGCCTATCTTGTTCTCCAGATACTTTAAGAATTTTTCAAGCTTCTAAACCCGCCACCTTTGGCGAACTGTTGCCTCGATTTTTATAGCTTAAACCTCAATCCCTGAGAAATTAAATCAGCATTTTTTCAAAGGCTGATCAATTTTTGGCCGCCCTGGCGGGTAATATTTAACATTTTCTTCCTTGTTATTTTCGTTGTTCTCTGTATTTCTCAACAATCACCCCAAATAGCTTTGGAAGCGGGATCACCCCTAAAAGCACGATCCCCAGCCTGTAGATTTGACACTCATTAAAATCATTGACATAATAAAAAAAAGATAAAGCTCAGCTTTGCCGAAGCAAATTCCTGTGAAAATCACTTTAAAGTTAAATTCTTCAATTCAGGGTGCAAATACTTGTAAATTTGGCTACTTATTCTTTTTTGAGTTGCCTTTCCAAAAAACCTAGCAAAACATAGAGAGTTTAAAATGAACAGCGAAAAAATTCGTTGCCCCAACTGTGGTGATCATGCTGAGCGAGATTACGTTCTTGCTCATCATTTAAGGCGCACTCAATGCAATAGCTGTGATTATTTAATGATTACTTGCTCACTCACCGGCAAAGTCATCGAAGCCTACGCCCCCGGCATCAAAGCTAGTCGGTAACTCGATGACATCGCTTTAAACCAAGTAGAATAATATCTATAGCTTTTTAAATACTTAGCTATACCAAAAACCCGGTTTCTGTAAAAAACCGGGTTTTTAAAAGCTGTTAAACTGTACTTTAAAAATAGCAATCAAACCGGCCTAAGATTTCATAGCCCGTAATTGTCCGCACGCCGCATCCGCCTCTAAACCGCGAGAATAGCGTACACTCACCGCCACATTATACTCCTCCAAAACCTTCACAAACTGATAAATACGGTCTTTTGATGGTCGCTGATAATCCACCTCATTAATAGGATTATAAGGAATCAAATTCACATGACATTGAAACCCCCGCATAAGTTCAGCCAGTTCTTCTGCGTGTTCTGGCAAATCATTTACACCCGCCAGCAAAATATATTCAAACGTTAATCTTCGCCCCGTAATCTTCACATATTCCCGACATTCTGCCATCAACTCATCCAGCGGATAACGCAGCGCACTCGGAATTAATTTTTCCCGCAAAACTTGATTAGAAGCGTGTAAACTTACCGCCAAAGTCACTTGTAATTTATGTTCTGCCAATTCCAGAATGCGGTGGCGAATTCCCACAGTCGAAACCGTCATATTTCGCTGGCCAATTCCCACATCTTCATTCAAAGAACGTAACGCCACCAACACATTCTCAGTATTAAGCAACGGTTCCCCCATCCCCATAAACACAACATTACTCACCCTGCGGCCAAAATCTTCCTGTACCGTTAACACTTGATCGACAATTTCATGGGCAGCCAAATTGCGTTTAAAACCACCCTTGCCGGTGGCACAAAAATCGCACCCCATCGGACAACCAACCTGCGAAGAAACACAAACCGTCAAGCGTTTTTCTGTAGGAATTCCCACCGCTTCAATAATTTGATTATCCGCCAACTTGAGCAAATATTTTACCGTTTCATCGCCTGCTTGCGAACGATAATAAATACTCGACCGGCCAATCGCCACCTCTGCCATACTTTCCCGCCATTGCTTAGGAAATACCGTAATGTCTCCTAAAGATCGCGCTCCTTTTTGATATATCCACTGGTGCAACTGCTGCCCCCGATAGGCCGGCTGTCCTTGTTGTTGCACCCATTCTTTTAATTCCGGTTGAGAAAGACCTAATAAAGCCACCATAGGATTTCTGATTTTAGATGTTAGATTTTCAATTTTATTCAATGGGGAAATGGTGATTTTTTTGTTCCCATTTTTTTTTATTTTAGCATCACCTGTAGGGTAGTTGATAGGCTAATAAAACTTTGCCGGCCCCCTGTGGGCAACACCGGCCATTTCAGAGTAGTCAGACAGCCTTACATTACTTTACTTTTTGGCTGATAGGAATCTCAATTTGAAACTCAGAACCTTCTCCCGGTTGAGAAATACATCTCAAAACACCGCCATGCTTTTGAGCTACAATTTGATAGCTAATTGATAATCCCAATCCTGTCCCTTGACCCACAGCTTTTGTGGTGAAAAATGGATCAAACAACCTTGTTTTTACAGCATCAGTAATGCCCGTGCCGTTATCTTTAATACAGATTATTACCCGATTTTTATCTATCAACTGCGTCTGAATCCAAATCGTAGGCATTACAGCCGCACTTACGTTAAAATTAGCATCAGCGTTCTCAGGAATATACCCCATGCGATAAAAATCACTTTTTTCTTTTAAAGCATCAATTGCATTACTAATCACATTCATAAACACCTGATTTAGCTGGCCGGCATAACACTCAACCTCCGGTAAATCTCCATATTCTTTAATTACTTGAATTCCCGGAAAATCAGCCTTAGCCTTGATCTTGCTCTGCAAAATTACCAGCGTACTCTCAATACCCTCGTGCAAATTAACCGGCTTCATTTCCGCTTCATCAAACCGCGAAAAATTTCGTAAGGTTTTAACAATTTGACAAATACGTTCTGCTCCTATTTTCATAGAAGAAATAATTTTTGGCAAATCTTCCACCATGAACTCCAAATCCATATCTTTGATGTAGGCATCAATCTCTGGATTTTTCTGATAATATTTTTGATACAGTAGAATTAAGTCCAGTAAATCCTGACTATAATTGCTGACATAATCCAGATTGCCATAAATAAAATTGACAGGATTGTTAATTTCGTGTGCTACCCCAGCCACCAATTGTCCCAAACTAGACATTTTTTCAGTTTGAATAAGCTGGGTTTGAGTTTCCTGTAACTCTTTCAGCATTTTGGCAAGCTGTTCAGCTTGAGCAAGCGCCGTCTCAGTTAATTCTTCCTGCCGGTCAAGCGCTGAACGCAACTCTATTTCTGCCTGTTTTCGCTGAGAAATATCCCTTAAAATAGCCACATATTCACAACCAAACTGGTGAGAACGGTCGGAAATCGTCACTTCAATAAACAGTGGTTGAATAATATTATTTAAAGTTTGCTCACACCGGCTCGGCCATTGAGCAGGCAAAGCCGGCAAATTTGGTAAAAACTCACTCACCAAGCGACCTACCAACCGATGAACCGGAAGTTTAAATAACTTCTCAGCCGCTGGATTTACCTGACTAATTAAACCGTTTTCATCCAGAACCAAAATAGCATCCAAAGCAATTTTAAACAAATGCTCAGATTCTTGCTGCATTTCAACAATAGACATCACCTGCGGCAAACTTGTCCAGCAAGCAATTGCCACCCCCACAAAAGCCATTGTTATCATTAGCACAACAAACAAATCAATACTGACATTCCAAGAAATGCTATAAATTTGCCCCCTGACAAACCAACCAATTGCCAAAGCCGAACACAATAAAAATAGCAAAACGCTCACTTGAAGCAAAACAAAATCTTCCATTTTGCTGCGGGAACGAATTTGATATAATTCATTCCACTTCTGAAGGCGAAACCAAGGAGAAGACGAGCGACGAATAAGAAAATCCGCCCCCAAAATAAACAGCGGCAAAGACAATCCCAACAGCAAATATTGCCAGCCCCAAGCTAAACCGCCCACCCCTAAAACAACAACTTCTATCGCCAAAAAACCCAAAGAAAAGTTAGGCCAAAGAACATGACGCTGGCGACGGTTTAACCACAACCCGAAATGAATGGCAATCATACTGCACAGATAGCCGGTGCCCGTCACCATCACAATATGAGACACATCGCCCCAGACAAGACAAATTAGACTAGCAGCAAAGCTTAAAATTAAAGCCGGCCCAAAAACCCCGCGCCGAGAAACCGCCGTAAACACCGGCGCCAAATAACCATCAAGCCCAAGTTGATATAAAACACGCGGCGAGTTAGAAACCGCCGTCGCACTACTCAGCCAAGCACCCGCCGCCAGCAAAAACGTCACCAACAAAGAAGCCGATTTTCCCCAAAAAGGCAAAGAAGCATTCACCAAGTGCAAAAATGTGTTGTCGCCTAAATTCGGGCCCGTCGCTAAACGCATCAACACCCAAGAACCCAAAACATAAACCGGCACTATCAGCCAAGCCGCAAAAGAAAGCCCATTCAGAGTATCGCGAGGCCGGCGGCTATCTGCTACAAACGACGAGGCAGTTTCGCAACCATAAACCGCGTAAACAGCTAAGAAAAACCATTTTGCCCACTCAACAAAATTAAACTCCGGCCAACTTGTTGGCAACAACCCCCCAGAGGACGGCGAAAAAGCCAGCCAGCCGGTGCCTTGAAAGCAAAAAGCCAACAAAAACCCAATCGCCGGCACAACAAAACACAAATGCAAAATTCCTAACGCCCGAGTGCCGCTAAACGCCACAATATAAGGCAAAGCTGTGAAGCCAATTTTTAACAAAGTTTCTGGGTAAAAAAGACCCAACGGCTCCAAATTCGCTTTAATCAAGTCAGATAAAATAATTGCATTCATTGCAGGCACAGAAACCCACCCCAACCAATAGCCCAGCGCCCCATACCTCGCCAACAGCGGATATTTTTTCAGCAAACGGGCAGCATAATTTGGTGTTCCCCCAGAAATATTAGGCCAGTGAATCCCTAAACGTCTAACTTGCAAATTCAGCAAAATTCCCACAATCGCCCCAGGCAGCCACACATACATAGCCGCAGCCCCCAAAGCCGAATGTGCCGCCGGTGCCGGCCCCAGCCACAACAGCAAACCGCTCAACCCAAAACCCCAAGTTTCTAAAGAACTTAAACTTCTTTGCAGTCTCAAGGGCCATGCCTTTGTGTCTTCCACCGTTTTTGCTGCGCTTGGGCGAATTTTATAGTTAATTGAGTTGTTTTCTGTGAGTTGTTCCATATTTTTTTATCCCCTCTTTAATAATTCTTATCGCAATTATTTTTAATAAAGGTTGCCTTACTGTCCCGCTTAGTTATTAAACTTATCTATCGAGTCTGCCTTGCCGATGACGAATTTGGCAAGCTTTTTTCACCCTGACTTATTATTGCTTGTTCTACTATTCCCACCCAGAAAGCCACTAGACTCAAAAACTTTTCAACAACTTCGAGCTCGCTCGCAAAATTTATGGAAAGTTTCTTGTCTGCCTGTATCCTGTTACACAGTTGTTTCTCGTGTCAATCCCCGTTGTGGAGCGATGAATGGAATTTACAAATTTTCCCTTAGCATTTCAATTTCAATCTCCGGGGCCGATTATTTTTGAATTAGGGCCCTTAGCAGTTCGCTGGTACGGTTTACTAATCGCCTCGGCTGTGTTGCTGGGCGTAAGCGTTTCTCAGTATCTAGCAAAACGGCGCAATTTTGACCCCGAACTGATCGGAGATTTAGCGATTTGGTTGGTCGTCGGAGCAATTCCTTGTGCTCGTCTGTACTATGTTTTGTTTCAATGGCCACAATATGCCAACAATCCCGCTGATATTATTGCGATCTGGAAAGGTGGTATCGCTATTCATGGTGCAATTTTAGGAGGCATCGCCGCCGCCTTAATTTTTGCCTCTCTACAAAAAGTTTCTTTTTGGCAATTGGCAGATTTAGTGGCACCTTCCTTGATTTTAGGCCAAGCCATAGGCCGGTGGGGTAATTTTTTTAACTCCGAAGCCTTTGGCCGGCCTACAGATTTACCCTGGAAACTTTACATCCCTCTCCAAAACCGTCCCCTCGCCTATAAAAGCTTTGAATATTTCCATCCCACCTTTCTTTATGAATCGTTGTGGAATTTAGGCGTTTTTGGGTTGTTGCTGTTTTTATTTTTTCAAGATTTAAAAGGCAAATTGCCCCTCAAACGGGGGACGTTGTTTTTGGTCTATTTTTCTGCCTATAGCGCCGGAAGAGTGTGGATAGAAGGTTTACGCACCGATAGCCTCATGTTAGGGCCTTTGCGTGTCGCCCAGTTGGTGAGTCTTTCTGGCATGGTTTTAGGATTATTGGGTTTAGCTTGGCTTTACTTAGGAGGCCGATTCTTACCCGATGTCGTTTCTGCTCATCAAAACAAAGAACACTCCCCATAACAACTAATCGGCCTTTTTCAAGCGTAGGGCCACAGCCCTACCTCCCCCCATCTCCACCGGCCCGATCCCAAAACCCAATAAGTTTATTTTGGCGTCTGGTTTATACGGCAGGTTTGTCTCTCCAAAGGTACGGACATTACTATGCGTTACATCTGCCTACAGAGGGATTGTCAAGCCATTATATAAGAAAGCAACATTAAAGAATACAACTCGTTTAATGCAAACCGCTTTCAGGGCCACTGAGATCGCTCTCGTAAAAATTTAGGGAAAGCTTAAGAATATCAGACTTGAGAATGAACCTTTCAGCCTTTACGAGAGTCTAAAATTAGAATACGATAAAAGAAAAACGAACTCATCCTGAAGCACCAGTTTTTCACATCTTCCATTACATTAGGTCGGTTGCTAGTGGGCAGACGCCTGGCTTTGCCAGATTAAAACCCACCCCTCAAAAATCAACTGACCGAAATCCGAATCCTGCCCGATCAAATGGGTAGGTGTATAGATATTCACTGTTGAATTAGTCAAGAGTCACCCATGCCCACTGCAAAAAACCGTACCATGACCGCCAACCCCACATACATGGGCGCACGGCCCTCCGCACCGGCAGACATCGTGCGAACCTATCTGCACGAAATTGGGCGGGTGCCACTGCTCACCCACGAACAAGAGATTGTCTTGGGTAAGCAAGTGCAGCAAATGATGGCACTGCTCGAAGCCAAAGAAGTCTTAGAAACCCAGCTTAACCGCGAAGCCACTCCGCAAGAATGGGCTGAACAAGTCAAGCTTCCCGAAGCCGAGCTAAACCGCATCATGCAGCTTGGGCAGCGTGCAAAACAAAAAATGATTGAAGCCAACTTGCGCTTAGTGGTTGCCATCGCCAAAAAATACCAAAAGCGCAACCTAGAACTGCTTGATTTAATTCAAGAAGGCACGCTGGGATTAGAGCGAGGCGTCGAAAAATTTGACCCAACACGGGGCTATAAATTCTCCACCTACGCTTACTGGTGGATTCGCCAAGCCATTACCCGCGCCATTGCCCAACAAGCTCGGACAATTCGCCTGCCTATCCACATTACCGAAAAACTCAACAAAATCAAAAAAGTTCAGCGCGAACTAACGCAGCAATTTGGACGCAGCCCAACGCCGGCAGAAATCGCCAAAGCCCTTGAGCTAGAACCGGCCCAAATCCGCGAATACCTGACAATGGCTCGTCATCCAATCTCCTTAGATATCCGCGTTGGCGACAACCACGACACAGAACTGCAAGACTTGCTCGAAGACGAAACCGAATCGCCGGAAATCTACACAACCCAGGAATTACTGCGAGCAGACCTCGACAGCCTCCTGGCCGAACTTACCCCCCAACAACGGGAAGTAATTACCCTGCGGTTTGGCCTCAAAGATGGACGTGAGTTGTCTTTGGCAAAAGTCGGCGAACAACTCAACCTTAGCCGTGAGCGCGTCCGCCAGCTTGAACATCAAGCCCTTGCCCAACTGCGCCGCCGCCAAGCCAATGTCCGCGAATATCTTGCCAGTTAATAGCGGTAGTAACAGTTAACTGAAATCAAAACCCGGTTTTTCTAAAAAGCCGGGTTTTTGTTATTAATAGACAAAAAAGCCAACCTTTTAAGCAGCTTTGCTCAACTTTTGTAAAGCCCACACGAAAATTTGCCCAGCATTTCAAATTTTTTCCAAAACCTTTTTTATGCCACCGGCCGGTCTTCCCTGCTCACACTCTACAACGTTTGCTTAAACTCGAAACCTATTTCTTTGGATTGCGGAACCCTCTAAAGAGCCGCTGTAGCTAGGCGTATGACACTCAGCCGTCAATATCAGTCTCTTGACCGGTAGTTCACAGAGGACAAGACCCGATAAGATTTTTCTCAATAAGATACAATCGGTGGTCTCGTGGCCGACGGTTGAATATTGTACCCCCCGCCAACCTCCCAAAATTATCATGTTTAATTCACCGCTTCACCCAGAATCTTCTACAGAACTCGACTTGCTGGAATCATTGCTCTTAAGTGACAATGCCTATCCCTGGAATCCAGCAGAACCCCATTGTCAGGAATATTTCACCGACCGAGAAGACGAATTTATCCTAGATGACTGGCCGGTAGATGAACTAACTTCTCGTTCCCAAGCTTTTTATAAAAAATTAGAAAACCTCTGGTCAAAAGTTGAACCTAAATCTGCACTTTTGCAACCTCTGCAAACTTCTTTAAAACAGCACTTTGCTTTAACTTTACCCCCAGATTGGTTATCTGTTATCGCCACCGGCACTGTTTCTTTACTTGATAGTCCTCTCTCCTTGGCTGAAAAATTAGTTAAATGTCTTCACCCCCTCCTCCCCAATTTTGCTGAAGAAGATTTACAAGTTTTAGCTCGTCCCGTCGCCTATGCTATGCGCGGACATGACTCCCTCGATACTCCTCAAAAACCTTGGTCTGATTTATCGGATATTGAAAAAGCTCGTTTGGGTTTGGCTGTTGTTCGTTTTGCTTTGGATCAAGTTGAAGATACTTCGGGCCGGTGATCTAAGCTTTTTTTACAATTTAAGACGCACAAGTTTTCGCAGAGGGATGCAGAGTGTTCTTTTGTGAAGACTTTTGTGCTTTTTTGTCTTGAAAATATCAAGATAACCTCGTTGCAAAATTTTGGGCACGGGTGGGAGAAAGCGCTCTGGCTTTTAAAATCGCTGCTGCTAAAAAGGCATAGGAAACAACCCCAACAAATGCTAACATTAAAACATTCACTGTCCCCGCCGCATTCCACAGGGCATGAAGACCGGCAGCACTCAAGTATCCTACAGTTAAAATTATCCAGCCTTTTTTCGGTTTCAAGGCACTTAAACCAATAAAATATCCCAAATATCCACTATAGGCAATGTGACCGGCTACTGAGCCTAAAATTCGGGCAATTAATAGCTGTAATCCTAGCAATTGTGCGATTTCTTTTCCTCCTTGTAAGGTGACGTTATGAATGATTTCGGGGACGTATTGGCCTAGGGTTTCTAGTAAGGTAAACCCTACTGCTGAGGCGGTTCCTAGTAAGATTCCATCTAGGGGTTCCCATACGCCTAGGTTTTCTCTCCATGATGCCGGTGCAAAGCGTCCTAGAAGATAGGCAAAAAACACTGGTAAGGCTTTGAGGAGTTCTTCCATTAGGCCGGCTCCAAAAAACATCCTTATTAGTAAGGCTGGAAAGGTTAAGTTTTCTCCCGGTAAAGGCAATTTTCCTGGTAAAATTTCTCTAAATATTGTGACAAATAAGGGTAATAGTGGACTAATTAATATTAAAATACAAAGAAAACACGCCGTCAGTAACCACCACCAAGGTTTGCGTTTTCCACACAATTGATAAACAAAAAAATAGGCTAAACCGGCAATATAGGCGGCAATTAATAAGTTGAATAACAAGGGCCGACCAATGGCTGCAAATAAGAAGACAACAAAGGCTACGGTTATGCTGGCCGGTATTAAGTAGGCTTTTTTTCTCAAATCTCTGCCGGTGGAAATTATCGGAAATAATTGTGTTAATGTTAGGTCATTTTGGCCGGGATTTGTGATTTGGGAGGATGGTTTGGTGGTGATTTCAAAAATAAAGGCGGGGCCATTTATTCCTAGTCCTATTTTGTCGCCAGTTTGCAATATCCGGCTACCTTGCAATCTCTGGTTATTAATATAAGTGCCGTTGGCGCTGTTTAAATCGCAAATTTCCCAGTTAAGTTGTTTGTTGGCTATTGGACGAATGGCTGCATGACGTCTCGATACTCCGCCATATACTTTCGAGTCTAATACTATTTGGCAGCTTGGTTCTCTCCCAATAAGAGTTTCAAAGCTTTCTGAGAGGATATAGGCTGGCTGTTTTGCATTACCGCCGTTTGTTAGTCGCAAAAAGGCTTGTTTTTTATTGTTGCCGGTCATGGGTTTTTCGGCTGCTTTTTATAACCGTATGCTGGCTTATGCCCACCATTATAGGCATCATTAATGAACCGGTGGGCATTATCTAGGAATCAGTGGGATCTCGCGCACTTTTTAAGATTTTGCTAGGACTGTTCGGTGGCGGTGTGTGTTGACTTTTATTTGTGGTTTTTCAAAGCCGGCTTCTCTAAATGCTTGCTCAATATCTAGGCTGAAATATTCGTCTAGGTAAGGTTCGGTGCTTTTCAGCAAGGTTAAAATATAAGGCGGCATTTTGGCATATATTTCTGATTGGGGGTTCATATCCATAAATGCCACATAGCCACCCGGACGTAATAATCTTTTGGCTTCTTTTAAAACTGCTTTTGCGGCGGTTTGGGGCAGTTCATGGAACATTAAAAACACGGAAACTAAATCATAACTAGCTTCGGTTAGGCCGGTGTTTTCTGCTGCTGCATGAACCCATTTAAAATTTGCTTGGTTTTGGCTTGATCTTAAGTTGGCTATGGCTAAGAAATAAGGCGATAAGTCTACGCCGGTTATCTTTGCTTGGGGATAAGCTTGCTGGATGGCAAAGCTACTCATCCCTACGCTACATCCAAGATCGACTATATTTTTGGGTTCGATGTCTATTTGTGCTTTTAAGATGTTGTGATAGCTTTCTCGGAGTTTGCTATCTCCTTGCGCCCCCTCTTCTGGCCAAATGCCGGCATGAACTGCTTTTGCTGCTACTTCTACTTCTGTGGCTGCTTCCCAGCTTAAGTTTCCTTTTTCGTAGGCGTGAAATGAGGTTAAGTAATATTCGGGGTATTTTAGCTGCGGGTTTTCTATTTTGGCTTTTTCTGTTTCGAGGTCGTTTTCTCGCAGGGCTTTTGCTTCTTCTCTCCAATAAACTCCGATTTTTGCGGCCCGTTTGATCATCATCTCACGGGCTTGGTGTTTGGCGAGGTCTGCTAGGGGTTTGATGGAGAGTACGCCATTCACTAAGCGTGATCCGAGTCCGGGTTTTTTGCTGGCTGCAACGGTCATAACTGGTTATGGGTTAAAGGTTTTTGTTGTTTGTTTTACCCAATAGTAGTTTATCAGGGGAGGGAACCTTTTTTTTAGGGATTGGCTGGCCGGTGATTGGCGTATTTATTAGGGTTGCGGGTTGATTTTGTATTGACCGGCCAATCTATAGAATAAGGGGTAATATTCACTGAATCTCTGGTTGGGTGTCTGTGCTCTCCAGTTGTATTGGATGTCTGCTGTCTTTAAGGTTAGGGTGATGGAACTTATTTCTGTTCCTATTTCTACTTTAAGGTTGCCGGCGGTTCCTTGTTGGGTGCTGAAGTTTTGTTTTAATGGTTCTGTTTCTTTGGCAGGGTATTGTTTGGCTTGTTTGTCTTCCTGCTGTCTATTACTTGCCCATCCCCGGATCTGAATGTCTGGGTTTTTTGGTTCGCTGAATGCTTGTCCGTCTCGGTTGGCCGGTTCTGTGTCGGCTATCCATTCCGCCGGATAGGGAAACTCAAAGTTATATCGCTTATTGCGGTATATCTCGAACCGGCTCATCTTTTTCGGCGAGGATGGCCCACACGCAGACAATACCACTGCGATGACGATTGCTGTCACGCCGTAACTCTTTATTAATGTCCCCACAATCTGTCTGCCTCTTGTTTAATAAATATTTGCAAGGTTTGGCTGTCTCAAAGCTTATGCTGGAGAAGCTTTAAAGATGTTTTACCCCTGAATTTAAATTTTAAATTTTTCCCGAATAAAGGCTTTGTTGTTTCAATTTTCAAGACAATTTGGGGCTTTACTGAGGGCTAATTGTAAAGATATATTACAAAAATGCCGTTAAAGCAGCATAGCATCTTGACAGCTTGAAAAAGGGCAGCTATCGTTAGATACATACCCGGGTAAACAACTTAAAAACCAATATGCAAGACAAGCAGAAAGTCACACTGTATCTCCCACCCGAATTACACCGCCGGCTAAAAATCCGTTCGGCAGTTGACTCGGAACCGATGTCAGCCCTTGCAGAAAAAGCCATAGTATTTTACTTGGCACATCCAGAGGTAGTTGAAGAGGTTGAGGCAGCTTACGGCAATACGCATAGGGTCTACAATTGTCCCGAATGCACAGCCGGGGTAGTGATGAGAGAAGGTGAACTGGTAGCTCTGAAAAATCAGCCCGGAGTGCTGACAGAAGAGGGGTTGCCGGTAGAGAGGGTAAAGGTAAGTTCCAGCCCTGAACAAGGCGAGCAAGAATTGGTACCCTGCTAATTCATTGAGCGCTTTTGAAGAGAACAGAAAGCACGAAGTTTATTGTGCACAAGTTCACTGAAAAAGGGGCATCCGAATCTAGCAATGTTTGCGCCGTTTCTAAAAAGGTCGATTGGACATGAAAGAAGAGCTAAGCATTCTCATACAAGCTCAATATCCTTTAATCTACCTCGTGACCTCTGAGGAAGAACGGTCAGAGCAAGCAATTGCGATGATAGCTCAGAGCAGACCACAACAAAAGGTTTTTGTTTGGACGGTCACGCATGGTATTGTCGAATACGGTCAGCCCCGAAATACAACTCAGCACAATACTGTTTCTCCGGAAGCAGCGGTTGAGTGGGTGATTCGGCAGAGAGAACCAGGAATATTTATATTTAAAGACTTACATCCGTTTATCGATTCACCGGCCACAACGAGATGGTTACGGGATGCGATTGCCAGCTTCAAAGGAACGCAAAAAGCGATTATTCTGATGTCGCCGGTGCAGACAGTACCCATTGAGTTAGAGAAGGAAGTGGTAGTTTTAGACTTCCCCTTACCGACAATGGCGGAGTTGAATTTAGTTTTGTCTAACCAGCTTCAAGAAAGCCGCAACCGGAAGATTACAACCGAGACGCGAGAAAAGCTTTTGAAAGCAACGTTAGGCTTAACGAAAGATGAAGCGGAAAAAGTTTATCGGAAAGCTTATGTTACAACCGGCAAGTTAACAGAAGCAGAAGTTGATATTGTACTATCTGAGAAGAAACAACTAATCCGCCGTAATGGAATTTTGGAATACATCGAAGAAGATGAAACCATCGATTCTGTTGGGGGTTTGGATGAGTTGAAACGCTGGTTGACGCAACGCTCGAATGCTTTTACAGAAAGAGCAAGAGAGTATGGTTTACCTCAACCGAAAGGTATGCTAATATTAGGTGTACCAGGATGTGGAAAATCACTGATTGCGAAAACGACCTGCCGCCTATGGGGTTTACCTTTGTTGCGGTTGGATATGGGGAGAGTTTATGATGGGTCTATGGTGGGCCGGTCGGAAGCAAATCTCCGTAATGCGTTGAAGACTGCTGAATCAATTTCACCGGTAATTTTGTTTATCGATGAATTAGATAAAGCGTTTGCCGGCACATCAGGATCGGCTGACTCAGATGGTGGCACCTCAAGCCGGATTTTTGGTTCTTTCTTGACTTGGATGCAAGAAAAAAACTCGCCGGTGTTTGTGATGGCAACTGCCAACCGCGTTGAGCGCTTGCCTGGGGAATTTCTCAGGAAAGGCCGGTTTGATGAAATCTTCTTTGTGGACTTACCAACCAGCGAAGAAAGACAAGAAATTTTTAAAATTCACCTCCTTAAACGCCGTCGTGAAATTGATCGATTTGATATCGAACAATTGGCAAAAGTATCCGATGGGTTTTCTGGAGCAGAAATTGAGCAAGCCATCATCGCTGCAATGTACGATGCCTTTGCTCAAGATAGAGAGTTTACGCAGCTAGATATCATCGCCGCGATAAAAGCAACGCTGCCATTGTCGAAGACAATGACAGAGCAAGTCACCGCCCTCCGCGATTGGGCGAGGCAGCGTGCGCGACCGGCTGCGGCTTCGGTAGCTGAATATCAGCGACTGGAGTTTTAAAAGCTTCCCCTTGGTTCCCAACAAGGGTAAGACTGGCTGATAAGGCCAGTAGTTTCAAAAAAAGCCGCTAACTCATCAAGGCGGCGCTGTTCAAACCAAAACGTTGTCGATTTCTTTTAATCCTACTAGGAGGATAATCCAATGTCTCACTTTAGCACTCTCCGCACCAAAATCACCGATGCCGAAATCTTGAAAGCTTCTCTGCGTGACCTGGGTATCAGCGTTAAGAGTGAAGCTGATGTGCGTGGCTACAATGGTCAGCGTGTGCGTTCTGACATCGTTGCAGTTTTGGAAGGCGAGTATGACTTGGGCTGGTCTCGTAACGCTGATGGCAGCTTTGATTTGATTGCTGACCTCTGGGGCGTTGCCAAAAAGCACAACCAAACTGAACTGATCAATTCTATCAACCAGAAGTATGCGGTTAACAAGACCTTGGCAGAAGTTCGTCGCCCTGGTCTGCAAAACGCCAATGTGAAACTGGTTGTGCAGAAGTAAAACCAGTGCGTTCCCAACTACAGCGGGTTGACCAACGGGTTAACCCGTTTTTTTTGTGGGTTTAAAAGGTTGATATAATTGGAAATTATTTTTAATTAGGGCTTTTTTATGCCTCACCGGCTTCTCCAACTTGACGATGTTCGTAATATTAATAACCCGGATAAAATCGCTTCACTTTTTCAAAAACTGGGTTACAATGCCGCTGCACAATCTTTAAATGTTGAAGATTTACAATTGCCGGTTCGCTGTGCTGATGCTATTAAGGATGTGTATTTGATTGCAGATGAAGGGAATGCCGGTTTACAGGTTTTGCTTTTTCAATTACACGCTGAGGAATGGGTTTCTCCGAGTGTTGCTAGTGGGAGAATGAAGGCTATTGCTAATAGTATGGGTCGCCGGTCTACGCATTTTTTGCTGTTAGCGACGCGGGATTTTAATCAGTTGATGTTGGTCAATCCTCGCAAGAGTTTTGATGCGGAGATGAATCTTAAAACTAGCATTTATAATCTGCTGATTGACCGCAAAAACCCGACGAATTATGACCGGGATAGGTTAGAGGCTATTGCGGCTTTTAATTTGTCTCCTGATGAAATTTACGCGGTTCAGTGTGATGCTTTTGATGTTGAGAAGCTGACTAAAAGTTTTTATCGGGGTTACAAGGATTTATTTGATAGGGTTGAGAAAACGATTAAAGAATATAATGATTGTTCTTATTTTAAGGATGCGGGCCGGCTTCATCAGTTTTCTCAACGCTTTTTAGGGCGAATTATGTTTCTCTATTTTTTGCAGAAAAAGGAGTTTTTGGCGGGGGATAGAAATTTTTTGAGTAATCAATTTCGTAAACATCTTAGCTACACGAATAATCCACCGGTTGAAACCGGCGTCTACACGAATAAAGTCCCCGGAGGGGACTACACAAATCAATTGCGGGGTGGGGTTTGGGATGATGCGGAAATAAGTTATTATTCTCAGGTTTTGGAACCTTTGTTTTTTGAGACTTTGAATCAACAACGACCTAATTTAGAGTCTCGTTGGGGGAAAATTCCTTATCTAAATGGGGGGTTATTTGAACGGGATTATGGGGAGGGAATTAGAGATGCTGCCGGTCGGGAAACACCGGCCCAAATTTTGCTTCCTAATTCAATTTTTGACCCTGGTTCTAGCAATAGTATTTTAGGCTTTTTTAATGGCTATAATTTTACAATTGCTGAGAATGTTTTGGGAAATGAGGATGTGGCAATTGACCCAGAAATGTTAGGGAAAGTATTTGAAAATATGCTGGCTGCTGAGGAACGGGGACAGTCGGGGACGTTTTATACGCCACGCGGTATTGTGCAGTTTATGTGTGCTGAGGTGTTGGGCCGGTATTTGGTGGATGCTACGGGGATGGAGTTGGAGGCGGTTAATGGGTTGATTAATTATGAGGATGATTTTTCAACAGAGTTATTAATAACGCCTCAAGAAATTAAGAAGTTGAAAAAGGCGCTTAGCGGTTTTAAGGTTTTAGATCCGGCGGTTGGTAGTGGGGCTTTTCCTTTGGGGATGATGCAGGTTATTTTGAATGTGAAACAGGCGATAGCTAAACGGGAAGGAATGACGATTCAACGGGGGAGTTTAAGGATTAGTGAATGGAAGCGAGAAATTATTGCCAATAATTTATATGGGGTGGATATTAAGCCAGAGGCGATTGAGATTTCTAAGTTAAGAATGTGGTTGTCTTTGGTGGTTGATATTCCTAAAATTGAGGATGTGGAACCTCTGCCAAATTTGGATTATAAGTTGATGTGTGGCGATTCTTTGATTAGTACGATTAATGGCGAGGTTTTGATTCCAGATCCGACTAAGGATGTTCAACAGTTGTCGTTGTTGGTGACGCCGGTTCAACAGGCTATTCAGCCTTTGTTGGAGTTACAAAGGCAATATTTTGAGGCAGATTCGAGTTTGAGGAATGAGATTCGTGGGCAAATTTTGACGGCGGAAAAGGAGGTTTTTAAAACTGCGATTGCGGATAGAATGAAATATTGGGTGGAGGAAAAGCGGCAAATTGAGGAGAATATTAAGCGGCTGAAAAAAAGCAGTAAAATACAGGAGAAACGGGTAGGAGAAATTGCGGGTAAAATTGCGGAGTTGGAAAGCTTTGCTTTGGCGGTGGAAGGTGGAGAAAGGGCTGTTAATTTCTTTCAATATTATCTACATTTTCGGGATGTTTTCGAGGAAAAAGGCGGTTTTGATGTGGTGATTGGTAATCCGCCTTATGTGCGACAGGAGGCGATTAAGGATTTGAAACCGGCCCTACAATTAGAGTATGATTGTTATACCGGCGTGGCTGATTTGTATGTTTATTTCTATGAACGTGGTTTCAATTTATTGAGGAATGGCGGTTATTTAAGTTATATTTCTTCTAATAAGTATTTCCGGGCCGGTTATGGGGAAAAGTTGCGGAAATTGTTGGCAGAAAAGGCAAAAATTGAGTATTTGATTGATTTTGGGGATGCAGCGGTTTTTGAGGCAATTGCTTATCCAAGTATTATTTTGGTGAGGAATGATTCACCAGAAAATCATCGGGTTAAGGTGTTGAATTGGCAGGAAGATAAATCAATTGCTGATTTTAATAAAGTATTTTTGCAAGATTGTTTTGAGATGGAACAATCGCAGTTAACGGCGGATGGTTGGCGTTTGGAATCTTCTGCGGTTTTAAATTTGTTGGATAAGTTACGCAAGAATGGAACGCCTTTAGGGGAGTATGTAAATGGCCGGTTTTATCGGGGAATTTTAACTGGTTTTAATGAGGCGTTTGTGGTGGATAGGGAGACGAGAGATGGTTTAATTGCTGAAGATTCTTCCTCTGCTGATGTTTTGAAGCCGTTTTTACGCGGACGGGATGTGAAAAGGTGGTGTGTTGATTATAAAGATTTATGGTTGCTATTTATTCCTTGGCATTTTCCATTACATAATGATAGTTCAATACAAGGTGCTTCTTTAGCTGCGGAAACAGCGTTTAAAAAGCAATATCCAGCGATATACAAGCATCTTTTGAAATTTAAGGATCAGCTTTCATCACGCAATCAAGCTGAAACTGGAGTTAGATACGAATGGTACGCTTTACAAAGATGTGCTGCAAGTTATTGGCAAGAATTTGAGGAACAGAAAATTTTTATACCCGCAATTACTCAAAATGTTGAATATGCAGCCGATTATATTGGTTATTTTGGCAATGATAAAACCTCCATTTGTGTAACTGATAACGTAAAATTTTTACTTGGTTTACTGAATTCAAAAATCTTAGGCTGGTTTATTCGTCAGATAGCCCCTACTAAACAAGGTGGTTTTTATGAATTTAAGCCTACTTATGTGACGCAAATTCCCATTCCCACCGCCTCTGAATCTGAGAAACAAAAGATTGAGAGTTTAGTGCAAAAATGCCTGGATGCGAAAGGGCAAGGGGTGGTAGAATGGGAGGCAGAAATTGATGAGATAGTGGCCGGTTTGTATGGGTTGACGGAGGAGGAGATGAGGATTATTTGGGAGATAAATAAATGAAACTGGGAGTCCACAAAGAAGATGATGCTCTCTATTTGCGATTAGATGATTCGGCGATTGTGGAATCTGAGAAAGTCAGCAATGGCATTATTTTAGATTACAATCTTGAGGGTAAAATTGTGGGGGTGGAGGTGCTGTATATAAGTAAAAAATGGCCCAAAAAGCAGTAGATGAATGATATAATTAGACAAGAAAAATTGATAAGAAGAGGAAAGAAAAACCAATGACACTAAAACTTAACCTCACACCAGAATTAGAATCCTGCTTAATAAAACAAGCAGAAATAGAAGGCGTTTCCGTAGAATCTTATGCCGTAGAAATTTTAACCAAGCATCTTTTCGCAGATGAGCGTCGAGAAAAACTGGTTGATTTACTGCAAAATTGGATAGAAGAAACAGAACCCCAAGAGCAACAGGAAACAGGAGAATATTTAATCAAGGCTTTAGATAATGATCGCTTAAGCGATAGACAATTATTTCCAGATGAACTAAAGGGGGTAACTTGGTAACTCAAATTATCTTACTAGATGCCGGCCCTCTGGGGATAGTCACCAACCCCAAACTAAAGCGAAACCAAACTCTAATAGCAAACAGTTATTACAGGAAAAAACCATGAATCACATTACTGAAAAAACTTCCAATTTTGCGGAAGCGTTAGAAGTGATAGAAACTCTCTCATTGCCAGAACAACAAACCTTGATAGAAATTATCCAAAAACGGATATCTCTTAAACGTCGAGGGGAAATAGCTGCGAGTATTGCAGAGGCGCATGAGGAATACAAAGCAGGGAAAACGAGACGAGTTACAGTAGACGAATTGATGGCAGAATTAGAAGAATGAACTTAGTTTTATCTACATCTTATCTTCGTGCTTTAAAATCAATAGTGAAAAAAAATCCCTCACTAAAAGAGGCCATTCAGGAACGCTTAAAAATACTAGAAAGTGATCCGTTTAATCCTGTATTGCGAAGTCATAAGTTAAAAGGCGAATTAGCCGGTGCATGGTCATGTACAGTAGCTTATGATTGTCGGATTGTTTTTAATTTTGTAATGAATGAGGAAACAGGAGAAGAGGAAATATTGCTGATTAATATTGGCACCCATGATGAGGTGTATTAGGAATAAACCCGGTTTCTGAATTCGACCGTTAATATCCATCCTACAAACAAATAAAAAAATGCCCCTCCCCGACT
Organism: Ancylothrix sp. D3o; assembly: GCF_025370775.1. Taxonomy (NCBI): domain Bacteria; kingdom Bacillati; phylum Cyanobacteriota; class Cyanophyceae; order Oscillatoriales; family Microcoleaceae; genus Ancylothrix; species Ancylothrix sp. D3o. The sequence continues at coordinate 65,145 of NZ_JAMXEX010000011.1, forward strand.
ACATAGACAACTCGCAGCACAAACTCGAAAACCTGCTTAACATCCTCATAGAAGACGAAAAACAAGACAGCCTAGATATCGCCACCGGCTTTTTTCGCATCGAAGCCTGGTTACGCCTAGAAACCGCTATGAATCAACTTAAAAGCCTGCGGTTACTGATAGGAAGAGATCCCGCCATACGCCCCGCCGAACCGGCCAACATCGACCTCATCAAACACTTTCGCCACGACATCCAACAACAACTAGAAACCCAAGAATTCAACGCCAAATACAAACAACAAATTGACCGCATCATCACCTACCTTTTGCAAGATAATATCCACGTCCGCCTTTTTGGCGCACAGGGAAATACCCCCCAATTTCTTCACGCCAAAGCCTACATATTTGACCACTATAGCATCGTTGGTTCCAGCAACTTCACCCCCGCCGGCATTAATGGCAATACCGAGCTAAATTTGCTTAACAAAATCGCCGCTGTAGCCCACGACTTGCGATATAATTGGTTTGAAAAATTCTGGAATCACCCAAGCGTAGACCTAGACTACAAAGCCAAATTAATTGACACCTTAAACGCCTCAAAATTTGGCAGCAAAGCCTACACACCCCACCAAGTATTTCTCAAAGCACTTTACGAACTCTTCAAAGATGACACCCTCACCGCCGAAGCCGAACGCACATCTTTAGAACTTGCAAGTTTTCAACAAGAAGGCTTTGCCAGAGCAGTAAAACTCATCGAAAAACACAATGGTTGTATTGTAGCAGATGCGGTAGGACTCGGAAAAACTTTCATCGGATTACGCCTACTTGACTATTATTTAATCCGCGAAAAACGCCCCGGTAAAATTCCCCGTGCTCTTGTACTTTGTCCCGCCCAACTACGCGATTTAGTCTGGATAAAAAAACTCGATGAATTTGGCATCAAAGCCGACATTATTTCCCACGAAGAAATTAGCCGGCAAACCTTTAATATCCAAAAATATAACAACTATGACATCATCATTGTTGATGAAGCCCACAACTTCCGAAACAGCGCCACAAACCGCTATCAAAACCTCCTCAAATTAGTTAGCACCGGCAAACGAACTAAACGCCTCGCCCTCCTAACCGCCACACCCATTAATAATAGCATTTATGATATTTATCATCAAGTTTTACTACTAACTCGTGGCAATGAAACTTACTACCACGACTGGGGAATATCTAACTTAAAAACCTATTTTAAAGCCCTCGATAAAGGCGGTGTAGAAATCACAGAATTGTTAATGGAAACAATGGTAAGACGCAGCCGGCAAGACGTGATTAGAAGACAACAAGCCGGTGAGGAAATTCGCATCAATGGCAAAATCATCAAATTTCCTAAACGCCAACTCGAACAATTTACCTATAACTTTGAAGAAACTTTTAGCGGTTTATATTCTAACCTTGGCGAACTCATAGATCAACTTAATTTATCTCCCTATAACATCAAAGCCTTTAAAAAAAGCCCAGAAAAACAAGATAACAACGAAATCAAACGAAATCAAGCCTTAACCGCCTTACAAAAAACCTTATACTTCAAACGTTTTGAAAGTTCCCTCATAGCATTTAAACGCAGCATCCAAATGCAGCGAGACTTCCAAGAAAAATTTTATCAAATTCTCAGCAAAGAAAACAAACTTTTAGACAGCAAAAACTTTCGCAAGCTAATCATAGCCGCCGCTGACGAACAAGAAGAAAATACCTCTATTGATGAGATTATTAACACCCTGACAGAAGTTGACCCCAAAGACTATGATATCAACCAAATCAAAGAGCAAATTCAAGCTGATTTAACTCTTTTAAACAACATCCTTACCACCTTAAACAAAATCGAATCCTCAGCCACCGACTGCAAATTAGTAAAATTTAAAAACCTGCTTAAAACAGAATTAACAGGCCAAAAGCTTATCATATTTACCTATTTTAAAGACACCGCTGATTATCTCTATAACCAACTGATACAAGATTCCGAATTTATCAGCCAAGTTTCTACAATTGACAAAATCACCGGCGACACATCCCCCAAACAAAGGGAAGAAAAAGTTAAACGTTTTGCCCCAAAAGCCAACGCCCAAAGTGCAGAAGAGTTAAGCCAACTTCAACAAAAACCCATCGATATTTTAATTTGTACAGATGTCTTATCCGAAGGTCAAAACTTACAAGATGCCGGCATTTTAATTAACTACGATTTACACTGGAACCCCGTTAGAATGATTCAAAGGGCCGGTAGAATTGACCGTTTAGGCACAGATTACAATGAACTATTAATTTATAACTGCTTTCCTGAACAAGGCTTAGACGACTTATTAGGATTAGTAAAAAGACTGCAACAACGCATCGCCACCATTGACCGCGAAGTTGGATTAGATGGTAGCGTATTAGGGGAAATAATCTCAGAAAAATCTCTCGAAGAACTCTATAAACTCAAACACGCTGACAGCGATGCCGAAAAACAAGCCATCCTTGACGAATTAGAACAAACCGCCGAATTAGTTTCTTTAGATGAGCTCAGACTCCCCCTCTTAGAATTTCTCCAAAACGACAACAAACAAATTATCGAAGATATCCCCTTTGGTATTCATAGCACTTGGCAAAAAACAATTTATCACCCTCACCAAAATGTAACAGAAGGCGGAATTTTCCTTGCATTTCGAGCCAGAGATAGACACTTTTGGCATTTTTACCCGTGTATTGATGGCTTTATTTCTCTTGATGCCAAAAATTTAATCACAGACAAACGCATGATTTTTAATTGGCTAAAATGCAAAGCCTCGGATTTTCCCCCACCCGACACATTAAGGCCGGTGGAATTTGATTACCGCATTTTTTCGGTTTTAGAAACAGCCGTAAGCAACCTCTTAAACATCTTGCAAAAACAACAAACCGGCAAAAGCGTAAAACCGTCAATGACAAAATTACTCCAAAAAATCAACTACGCACTTATTCAACCGAATTTATTTCAACAAAACCCAATTCTGGATGAAGACGCCAAACAACGAGTATTAAAAATCCTCACTACTGTTAACTCCCGTAGCTATGAACGAGATATTAAATTAATTTGGGAAGCATTTACTAACCACAAAAACCTTAGCTTACTGCTAACAAAACTTGATGAATACTTTTTAGAAACGGGCCACTACTCAGAACTAGACGAACCAACAGAAACTAGGCCGGTGCAACAAAGCATCAAAAAACAAGACATCCAACTCATTTGTTATCAATGGTTTAAACCTTAAAAAAGCCGGTTTTGTGCTTAGTTAGCCGGTTTCTCTAACAACCCTTAATATTTATCCCCAAATCCTATAAAATAGAACCTATGAAACTTTTATCCGCTGAAAACGAAGAAAAAATTCGCCGCATCATCCGAGACGCCGGCCAGATCGCCGCCAAAATGGCGACCGAACAATTCCAAGTGTCGCAAAAAGGCCCAGGCGACTACGTTACCAGCATAGACCGCTGGCTTGACCGCTATCTTTCCAGCGCATTTAGCGAATTATTTCCCAACGATGGCATCATCACCGAAGAAAACGAACAGTCCCGCCAAGCATTCCACGCCGAATATAACCGCTTGTGGTTTATTGATCCCCTCGACGGCACCGAAGACTTCATCAAAGGCGAACCCCACTACTCTTTAATGGTAGGATTACTCTGCTCTGATCAACCCCAAGCCGGTTGGATTTATTCACCATCTCAAGACAAACTTTATTATGGGGGTAACGACTGGGGATTATTTGTTTCCACCGGCACCCAAACACCCGAAAACTTGCCCGTCAAACAACCACCACCCCCCTCAAAATCATTTTGTCCTCTCATTATTGGCACCAAAGATGAGCAAAACTTTGGCCAAGCGATCTTGCAACTTATCCCCGAAGCTCAATTTTACTCTCTGGGAAGTTTTGGCCTCAAAGTATTAGAAGTTATCCAAGGACGCGCCGGCATTTATGTTTATTTCAACGGTCGCGTTAAACTGTGGGATACCACCGGCCCCCTCGCTCTTGCTCAGACTGCCGGTTTGACTTGTTGCGACTTGCAAGGCCGGCCTCTCAGCTTTCACCCCAAAGCCATCCATCCTGATACATTGATTCATAACCAATCAATTATCATAGGCTGGCCGGACTATGTAGAAGCCTTGTTACCAAAGCTGCAAACAGCTATTCTTCATACATCCAAGGCTTAAAAACCCTCTCAACTCAACGGAACTTTTAAATAACTTTGTAGCAATGAAGCCCAACCATCACTATATAACTATCTAGCATATAAAGCGAAAGAACTCTGCTAAGAGCAAGTAAAAAGTCGGTGTTGTAGCCGGTAGCAGAGATAAATTTTTGTATCAAAAACTAAGAGACAAAGTTAAATTTACCGATCACAAAGGTAACGGCAACACTATCATCAATAAAAGAGGGAACTGTGACAGCCCCTCCTACAGAATTATTACCTTAACGCGCCCTCATGCAAACAGAAGCTTTTAGAGAGCTTTTCCCCCTTTTTAGCTCAGCAAACCCAGAAACCCTAGAGTGGTTATTAGCAGTTTCCGATCAACACGAGTATCCCTCAAACCGAGCCGTGTTGATGGAGGATGCTTGGGGAAATGCGGTTTATTTTTTGGTATCTGGATGGGTGAAAGTCCGTCGGCTATCAGGCGACAATGTTTTTACCTTGGCTATTTTGGGACGCGGTGATTTTTTTGGAGAAATGGCAATTCTCGATGAGTCCCCCCGTTCTACTGATGTTATCGCACTCTCGCCGGTGCAACTGCTCAGCGTTTCCGCACAAAGGTTCATCCAAACCTTGTTTAAAGATTCCCAGTTGCATCATCGAATGTTGCAATTAATGGTGAGACGTTTGCGCCAAACAAACTTTCGTTTTCAACTGCAAAACCGGCCCCCCGCAGTCAAACTAGCCAACACCTTAGTCACCCTAGCCCAAAACTACGGTCAAGCAACCGAAAAGGGTACAATAATTTATAACATCCCCTTTAAAGACTTAGCAGATTTGACAGATATTAGTACCGAAGATACGAGGAAAATTATGCAAAAACTCCACGAAAAAGGCTGGCTAAAAATTGACGCAACCAAGCAACTTATGTACTTAACTAATCTCAAGCATTTAACGCATTTAGCTGGACATCAATAGGTATTTTTGAAGGAGGAAGAGGAGAAAGATTTAATTAATTTTTAATTCCCAACTTCCACCTTTCAATTTTCAATTTTCCACTTTCCACTTTCAATTACCAACTACCAATTACCAACCATGACAGAAGCAACTCAAATTTCACCCACGCGGATCGCCCAAACAACACCGGCCATACATTATTTCGTGGCCATGTCTCAGCCAGAAACCCATTTATTTGAAATAACCCTGGAAATAACTGGCTGGAAAAAGCCGATTTTAGATTTAAAAATGCCGGTGTGGACACCAGGCTCTTATTTAGTGCGAGAATATAGCAAACACCTGCAAAACTTCACCGCACAAACAAGCAATGAAACCCCCCTAGAAGCCCAAAAAATCAGTAAAAATCACTGGCAAATTCAAACCAGCGGCACATCAGAAATCACCATCAAATATTGGATCTATGCCAACGAATTAAGCGTTCGTACCAACCACCTCGATCATACACACGGATACTTTAACGGTGCCGCCTTATTTTTCTATATTCCGGGGTTAGAAAAACACCCCCTCCGCGTCACAATTCAACCGCCGCAAAATTGGCAAGTCACCACCGCTTTACCACCAATTGCCGGTCAGCAAAACACCTTTCTTTTCCCCGACTTTGATACCCTCGTAGACACTCCCTTTGAAATTGGAACCCATCGCTGCTATACCTTTGAAGTCTTAGGAAAACCTCACGAATTAGCCATTTGGGGACAAGGCAACGACAACCCAGAAAAAATTATTGACCATACCGCAAAAATCATCCGCTTTGAAGCAGAAATGTTTGGCGGTTTGCCCTACGAACGCTATCTCTTTTTGCTGCATCTTTCGGCAAGCGGTTTTGGCGGTTTAGAACACAAAGATAGCTGCACTTTAAACTATAACCGGTTTGGATTTCGCGCCAAAGATAAATACGAACGTTTCATGCAATTAGTAGCCCATGAATTTTTCCATTTGTGGAACGTGAAACGTATTCGTCCCAAAGCTTTAGAAGTCTTTGATTACGAAAACGAAAATTACACAACTTCTTTGTGGTTTTCGGAAGGAACAACAAGTTTTTATGATTTGATTATTCCGTTTCGGGCCGGTATTTATGATGCCAAAACTTATTTAGAAAACCTCAGCAAAGAAATTACCCGCCTGCAAACAACCCCCGGACGAAACGTACAACCGGCCTCCGAATCAAGTTTTGATGCTTGGATTAAACTTTATCGACCCGATGCTAATACCAACAACTCGCAAATTTCCTATTATTTAAAAGGGGAAATGGTATCGTTGTTGCTAGACTTACTAATTCGCAACCGGCACAACAACAGCCGCAGCCTTGATGATGTAATGCGCCTGATGTGGGAAAACTTTGGAAAAGCCGAAATAGGGTTTACACCGGCCCAATTAAAAGAAACCATTGAAACTGTCGCAAATACCGATTTAAGCGATTTCTTTAAACGCTACGTTGATGGTACCGAAGAATTGCCCTTTGATGAATATTTGCAATTTTTTGGGCTGAAATTAATTAGCGGTGAAAATAACGCTTTAGTCCCCTTTACAGGATTGACAGTTAAGGCAGAAAATGGTAAAGAAATGATCAAATTTGTCGAAGCCAATTCACCGGCCCAAAAAGCAAGTATCAATCCGGGGGATGAACTTTTAGCCATCAACCAAATCCGAGTAACCGCAGAAACTTTAAACGACCGTTTAAAAGACTATCAACCAGGAGATAGCATTGAAATAACAGTGTTTCATCAAGATGAATTACGAACAGTGCCAGTGATTTTAGCATTACCGCGTCCTTCACGTTTTACTGTTGTGCCGGTGGAAAATCCAACGCCAGAACAGGAAACAAAATTTGCCGGTTGGCTAGGAATTCCTTTGTCAAAACTGTAAAACATTGTTTTGAGAGTCAAAAAACCTAACCCCCTACCTGAGAAGGCAAGGGGGAAGACTCTTTTTTAGCTCACAGTTTGGGGAAGATGAAAACCTAACAATTTTTTAATTTAATTTTGGCGGCTATAACTTAAAACAAAGATAAAATCAAAAAATAACCGCCTTCGGTGGTTTTAAAAAGCGAAAATCCCAAATAGCAAATCCAAAATCCTATATGATTCAACCACCCCCACCCCCATCTATTACCCCCCATCAAATGAATTTGTTACGAGTTGTAACATCTATGGCTTGGGCTGATGGCGAACTAGCTCAAGAAGAAGTTGATTTAATGCTCGACCGGCTCAGTGGGTTATTTGCCAAAGAATCGACTCAAAAAGAAGCCCTCAGCCAAGAATTGCGGGATTATTTAATGCAGAATATCCCCCCAGAAGAATCGATAGCAAAATTAGTAAGCCAAGAAGAAAAAGAACTGGTTTTGCAGTTAGGCTATGAAGTAATTGCCGCTTCTGCACGCACACCAGACGAACCAAAGATTAACGCGGAAGAAGCCGAAGCTTATAAAAAACTGGTGAAACTGTTAAACTTGCCAGAAGAAGCCGTGAAACGAGTTGAAAAACAAGGAAAAGCCGGGGAAAATTCAGACACCAGCCTGGTTGATAAATTAACTGAAAAAATGGAGAAATTTATGGGAGGTTAAGACTGTTTGGTGGGCAAAGCCCACCAAGATTTTTTTATATTATAAATTTAACTTTATTGACGCAAATTATAAACTAATGAAAATTTTATTAGTAGATGATGAAGTAGAATTAACCGAGCCTGTGAGTCGAGTTTTGAAACGAGAAGGCTATCAGGTTGATGTTGCGTATGATGGAGAAAAAGGCAGTGAATTAGCGGCAAAAACCGAGTATAATTTATTGATTTTAGATTGGATGCTGCCTAAACAAACCGGGCTAGAAGTTTGCCAAAAATTACGAGCCGAAGGGCGCTTAACGCCGGTGTTATTTTTAACAGCAAAAGATACAATTGATGACCGAGTGCGGGGTTTAGATGCGGGGGCTGATGATTATTTAGTAAAACCGTTTGAATTGCGGGAATTATTAGCAAGAGTTCGGGCTTTGTTGCGGCGGGGGATGGTGTTAGAGTCGGGGATTTTAACGGAGACAGAAAAGCCGGTGTTGTTGCGGGTGGGAGATTTGGAATTAGATACAGAAAATAAATTAGCGTATCGTCAAGGCCGGTTAATTCAACTGTCAGAAAAAGAAAGTCAATTACTCGAATATTTAATGCGCCACCCCGGACAATTATTATCACATACGCAAATTTATAAGCATTTGTGGGGAACCGATGAAGAACCGCCTAGCAGTAATGTTTTAGCTGCACAAATACGACTTTTGCGGCGCAAAATTGAAGCCGAAGGCGATGCGCCTTTGATTCATAGTGTGTATGGTAAAGGTTATCGCTTTGCCGGTGTGGGGGAATAAGGGTAGCAACCGCAGGTGTCCCAGTGGCGCAGGCGTCTCGCCTGCGATGAGCGATCACCGGCCCCCACAAAGCGGGAAAACTACAGAGGGATTGCCCCTACAAGATGATTATTATGTTTTAAAACGGAGAGGGTGGGATTTGAACCCACGGAACCTTTCGGTTCACTCGGTTTCAAGCCGAGCGCATTCGACCACTCTGCCACCTCTCCACCGGCGCACAGTATCATCATAACCGGCACCTGCCATTTTGTTAATAGCTTTCACCAAAACCGGCCCCTACCACAGCACCGCTACCCCCATAAAGCACCTCCGACGACACCACCCCCAAATTATCCGCCACCCAAACCAGCGTAATTTCTGCAACCACACCCCCACACAGCGTCACTATCGAAAAATTCCGCCGGCACTCTGTCTGAGTTTTGATAATACGCGGAACTCTAGCAGCATTCAAATACACCGTCCCCAACTGATCCAGATGAGTTGCTCGCCGCAACCGCACTCCTGTATGACGCAAGTTGTGGTGCATATGACCAAAAGCCACCAAGCAAACCTGTTTTCCCATCGCTTGCGTTTCCATGATCGCTTCTTGAAAATCTGGATCGCCATAGTCGCCACCGATGGGTTTCCAATCTTTCCCACAGGGATCTTCTGGTAAATCTCCCAGGCCGGTTGGCCCATTATGTCCCAAAAAAATCACCGTTTCATAGCTTGTCCGCCGAGCCGCCGCCACAATTCGACGAGCCGAAGTTTCAAAACCACTGACTCCAAACCGGCGATAAAAATCTGCATATTTCCACACCGGCCCGCCCCAACTAAAAGGCCGGCTACCCACCACACTCAACCCTAGTTTGGGGAAATCTAACTTGCCATAACCGACATGAGTATCTCCCAACAAATCTAACTGTTCTTGCAGCCAGTCTTCAGTTTCCCGGTTATAAGGACACTTGCTGCGCCCCCAATCAGTCGCCGTGTACCAGCCATCGTGATTTCCCAAAATCACAGCCTTCGGGATATCTAAACCGGCAATTTGTCGCACCACCGGCACCGACTCATTACCCAAATCTCCCACAAACAAAACCAAATCTACACCCAGTTGCTTGAGAGCCAAGCCGTCGGCCTCTTCCCATTGATCATGGACATCGCCAACAACCGCTACTTTAATCAAATTTTCCTTACTATTCTCAGTGATAATCATGCCCACTATCCTTTCCATCTTTCTCCAGCATAGGAGGCTCTGGGCCGGTTGTGGTAGGAATTTGCGATGGCTGCGGGGGTAGGACACACAGCACCCCCTGACATTTTTGGTAAAAACTACTATAATTTTTTCTACCCATACAGTTTATCCCCGATTCAGGAAAGGCTGACCTGTGTTTACGACTACCTTAAAACCCCGCCCAACCAACCGCACCCATGATTTGTTTTCGGCGATTAATGAACTTAAAAAGAAATTAAACGCTGTTGTTCTAGCGCATTATTACCAAGACGGCGATATTCAAGATATAGCTGACTATATCGGCGATTCTCTTGAACTATCTCGCAAAGCCGCCACAACCAGCGCGGATGTGATCGTATTTGCGGGCGTCCACTTTATGGCGGAAACTGCCAAAATTCTCAACCCAGATAAATTGGTACTTTTACCAGATTTAGATGCCGGTTGCTCATTGGCGGATAGCTGTCCCCCCGATCAGTTTGCTGCTTTTAAAGCGGCTCACCCCGGTCATTTGGTGGTCTCTTATATCAATTGTTCTGCCGAAATTAAAGCCCTCAGCGATATCATTTGCACGAGTTCCAATGCAGTCAAAATTATTAACCAAATCCCAGAAACTCAACCAATAATTTTTGCACCAGACCGCAATTTAGGCCGCTATGTAAGTGAACAAACCGGCAGAAATCTTGTGCTGTGGCAAGGTAGCTGTATGGTTCACGAAAACTTCTCGGAAAAGAAACTTGTCGAGCTAAAAATTCAACACCCCACAGCCGAAATAATTGCTCACCCAGAATGCGAACCGGCGGTTTTACGCCATGCTGATTTTATTGGCTCAACGAGTGCATTGCTAAACTATACCCAAAATAGCAGCAATCAAAAATTTATTGTGGCAACAGAACCGGGAATTATTCACCAAATGCAAAAGCGAGTGCCAAATAAAATTTTTATTCCTGCACCGCCGGTGAATAATTGTGCTTGCAATGAATGCCCGCACATGAGGCTAAATACCCTGGAAAAACTCTATCTAGCTATGGAAAATCGCGCCCCCGAAATTACCATGTCTGAAGAAATTCGGGTGGCGGCGCTTAAACCAATTCAGCGGATGTTGGAAATGAGCATTTAGGGTCAAAACAGCCGTTTTTTTAAGGCAGAGTAACACAAAGGAAATTCCCCGCTGCGTTACTCTGCGGAATTTTTTGCGATCTCTAGGTTGGAAAAAAAGCCGGTGCTGGTATAATTAGGGCCGGCCTGATTATTTGCTTAAATTTTTATGCTTACTGTTGCACTGCCAAAAGGCGCTCTGCTAAAAGATTGTATTAAATTGTTCCAATCTGTAGGGCTTGATTTTAGTGCCTTTTTGGATTCGTCAAACCGGCAATTACAAATTACTGACCCTACCAATACGGCGCAAGCGCTTTTGGTTCGCACCCATGATGTGCCGGTTTATGTGGAATATGGGCAGGCTCAACTTGGTGTGGCCGGCTATGATGTGCTGAGAGAGAAGAACCCAAAGGTCGCTCATTTAGTGGATTTGGGGTTTGGCCGGTGTCGGATGTCGGTAGCGGTGAAGGAGTCGAGCCCCTATCAGCGGGCGGTGGAATTGCCGGCTCATGGGCGAGTTGCTTCTAAGTTTGTTAATTGTGCGCGAGAGTATTTTGATAGTTTAGATTTGCCGGTGGAAATTGTGCCGCTTTATGGTTCGGTAGAGTTGGGCCCGATTACAGGAATGTCTGAGGCGATTGTGGATTTGGTATCAACAGGCCGCACTCTCAAAGAAAATGGTTTAGTTGAAATTGAGGTACTTTATGAAAGTACGGCTCGTTTAATTGCTCATCCTTTAAGTTATCGTCTTAATTCTGATAATTTGGATGAGATTATTTCTCAGATTAGAAATACGAGTTTGGCGGCGATTTAGGGTTATATGTTTGGATATTTTTCTTGAAATTTGGCACGAGAAAGGGCATAATAAACAACATTTGTGTTATAATAAAAGGCTTCTTTCTCGTATTTCATGCCGAGTTTTTCCATGACGTGCCGGGAGGCGGTGTTTTCGGGGTGGGTGATAGCAACAACTCGCTCAAGGTTCACAATTTCAAAGCCATATTTTAAACAGGCTAAACCGGCTTCGGTTGCATACCCTTGGCCCCAAAATTCTTTAAAAAAAGTGTAGCCAAGTTCAACTTCTGGGGTGTTATCGAGATAAATTAACCCACACCGGCCTAACAATTGCTGATCGCTTTTACGAATAACTGCCCAGAAACTAAAACCATGTTGGCAGTGGTCGATCATTTGCGATAATCTTTGTTCTGTTGCTTGACGGGTTCTGACTCCACCCATATAGTGCATGACGTCTGGATCGTTGAATAATCGATAAAGTTCTTCTATGTCTTGGGGGGTAAATTTTCGCAAAACTAAGCGCTGGGTTTGTATCTGGTTCATAATCACAGGGTATTGGTGAAATTTTATAATCTAAACTCTATTATCGTAGGGTGGGCTATGCTCACCGGCCTTTTAATATTGGCGAAAGCCCAACATACTCATCAATGACTGCAATTTCTCCAGAGCCTAAAACAACGCGCCAGCGTGAAAATGACTGGCGACTTTTCCTGAAGTTAGTTCCCTATGCTCGCCGTAGTGGCAAGCTGTTGGCAGTTTCTATTTTGTTGTTGATACCGCTTTCGATAGCCGGTGCAATTCAGCCGGTGGTGATTGGACAAGCTATCTCTCGCATTCGTTCGGAAGCGGGTACCTATGAATTTTTGATGAACCGGTCTGTCGGGGAGGCTTTAAATTTTTTAGCCGGTTTGTTGTTTTTAACAGTGGCTATTCGGTTAGGTTTAGAGTCTACCCAAAGTTTTTTAGTGCAGAAAGTTGGTCAGCGCATTACTGCGGATATTCGCAATGATTTATTTGATCATGTTACGTCGTTGGCGGTGCGTTTTTTTGATAGAACTCCTGTGGGCCGGTTGATTACTCGCCTGACAAGTGATGTGGAAGCTTTGGGAGAAGTTTTTTCTACCGGCGCTATTGGTATTGTCAGCGATTTATTCTCGATAGTGGTGATTTTAATTACCATGTTTTTGCTGAAATGGCAACTGGCATTAATGCTTTTATTAATGTTGGTGCCGGTGGCGGCGGTGGTGATTTATTTTCAGCAACAATACCGCAAGGCTAATTATGAGGCGCGAGAAGAACTTTCCGCCTTGAATTCTAATTTGCAAGAAAATATCACCGGCATTGGTGTTGTGCAATTGTTCCGCCGCGAGAATTTTAATTCCGAATTGTTCCGCACGATTAACCAACGCTATATCGAAGAAGTTGATAAAACAATTTTCCACGATTCTGCTGTTTCGGCAACTTTGGAATGGATTGCTTTAGTGGCAATTGGGGGGGTTTTGTGGTTAGGTGGCGGGGCGGTTTTGCAGGGAGATATGGATTTTGGCAAGTTATCTTCTTTTATTTTGTTTGCTCAACGATTGTTTGACCCTTTGCGACAATTTGCTGAGAAATTTACGGCCCTGCAAGCCGGTTTTACTGCCGTTGAAAGAATTAGCGATTTGTTAAATGAGCCGGTGGAAATCCGAGATCCAGAAGTTTCTAAGAATGAGAAAAAGCAGAGTCTCTTGTTAGATTCTGTGGCTGAGGCTGGGAACGAGGGGAAAGGGGAGATTATTTTTGAGGATGTCTGGTTTGCCTACAAAAATGATGATTATGTGATTCAAGGTTTGAGTTTTAAAATTAAACCAGGCGAAAAAATTGCTTTGGTTGGGCCCACCGGCGCGGGGAAAAGTTCAATTATTCGTTTATTGTGCCGGCTTTATGAACCGACAAAAGGGCGAATTTTAATTGATGGCGTTGATATTCGCCAAATGCGACAAGCGGAATTACGCCGGCATCTAAGCGTTATTTTGCAAGATGGATTTTTGTTTGTTGGTGATGTGAAAAGTAATATCACTTTAGGCGATGATTATTCTTTGGAAGAAATTAAAGAAGCGGCTGAAAGCACAAATGTAGCGAGTTTTATTGAACAGTTACCCCAAGGTTATGATACTTCTTTGCGAGAACGGGGAACGAATTTGTCGGGGGGACAAAAACAATTGCTGGCGTTTGCGAGGGCGGCGATTCGCAATTCTCAAATTTTAGTTTTGGATGAAGCAACTGCAAGTTTAGATGTGGGAACAGAGGCTTTAATTCAAGATGCTTTAGACCGGCTTTTGGTTGGACGGACAGCGATTATTATTGCTCACCGGCTTTCGACGATTAGAAATGTTGACCGCATTTTTGTTTTAAAACGTGGGCAACTTATTGAGTCGGGTAGCCATGAAGAATTGCTGCAACAAGAAGGGCTTTATGCGAGTTTCTATAAGTTGCAAATGTTGGGGACTCGCTAAGCGGAAAACTCTTCCCAGTGACACCGGCACCATTGGGAAGGTTTTATGCCGGGATTCGCCAATTACTGCTTTTGTTGCAGCGGAATTTTGATAATAAATTCGGCACCTTTTCCTGGGGATGAAATACAGCGGATATTGCCTTTGTGTTTTTCGACAACAATTTGATAGCTGATGGCTAATCCTAAGCCTGTTCCTTTGCCCACCGGCTTTGTGGTAAAAAATGGGTCAAATAACCTCGTTCGCACGCCTTCAGGCATTCCGCTACCATTATCTGCAATGCGAATCACGGCACAATCTAAAGCGGAACAAAGTTTAGTTTCTATAGTTATAATTCGCGGTTTTGGCTGATTTTCAATTGCATCAATTGCATTGGTAATCAAGTTCATAAACACTTGGTTGAGGGAGCCGGCGTAACATTCCACTTCCGGCAATTTACCATAATTTTTAATAACTTGAATTTCGGGATTTCCTGCTGTCTCTTTGAGCCGGTTTTGCAAAATCATTAGGGTGTTATCTATGCCTTCGTGAAGGTTAACCGGCTTCATTTCTGCTTCATCTAGGCGCGAAAAATTCCGCAAACTCAGAACAATTTCTTTAATTCTTTGAGCGCCCATTCTCATAGAAGCAAGCAGTTTGGGTAAATCTTCCATGACAAAATCTACATCGATTTGGTCGGCAAATTTTTCTATTTCTGTAGTTGGTTTGGGATAGTTTTTTTGATAAAGTTCTATCAGCGTTAGCAATTCTTGAATATAATCTGAGGCCGGTTGAATATTGCCATAAATAAAGCTAACGGGGTTATTAATTTCGTGGGCTACACCGGCCACCAACTGACCAAGAGATGACATTTTTTCGCTTTGAATTAATTGGGTTTGGGTTTGTTGGAGTTGGCGCAATGTTTGCTCAAGTTGTTGAGTTTGTAGGCGCAGTTGTGCTTCTGAGTTGCGTAATTCTTCTTCGGCTTGTTTGCGGTCGTCAATATCGACGCAGACGCCCACCCATTCACGGATGCTACCATCTTCTGCCACCACCGGCACCCCACGAACGCTGAAAAATCGGTAAGTACCATCAGCGGCGCGGATACGATACTCGATGTCAAAAAGAGTTTTGTTGCGAACGGCCTCTGCCCAAACGAGGGCAGTGCGCTCGCGGTCGTCTGGGTGGACAGCATTTAACCAGCCCAGTCCGCGCAGTTCTTCAAGGGTTTGGCCGGTGTAGGTTCGCCAAGCAGGGATATCAATGGTTTGTCCATTAGCATCAGTTATCCACACCATTTGTGAAGTAGCTTGCACGAGAGAGCGATAGCGTTCTTCACTTTCTTGGATGGTTTTTTCTGCCTGTTTACTATCAGTAATATCCCGACAAATACCGATTAAACCGATAATATTTCCGTTGGCATCTAGCCAGGGATATTTTCTTGTTTGTATGGTTCGTAGTATTTGGTTATCAGGAATATTTTCTTCATAAACAAGCAATTTGCCGGCGTTGATTACAGTTTCATCGCCTTGAATAATTTGTTGAGCAATGGGGGCTGGCCACAATTGGTTGTCGTGTTTGCCAACAATTTCAGAGAGGGGTTTTTTTAGCCAGTTAGCGACAGCCAAATTTCCCAGCACATAGCGTCCTTGAGTATCTTTGACAAATACTACATCAGGGGTAGTATCAATCACCGAACGCAAAATAAGATGGTTTTTTGAAAGTTCTTCTTCGGTGCGCTTGCGCTCTGTAATATCTTCTATTAAGCACAGCAAATATTGGGCTTCACCGGCTTCGTTGTAAATGGGTACTTTTTTGGTGTGAAGAATTCTTAAACCTTTGTGTGAGGTTTGCATGGTTTCTTCGGGAATGTCTATGAGTTGGTTGTGGGCAAGGGCTTCTCGGTCTTTGCCTGTAAAAAATTCCGCTTCTTCGCGGCTAAACAAATCAAAATCTGTTTTTCCTTTGACTTGTTGTTCGCTAACACCGCTGATTTCTTCTAGAGCTTTGTTCCAAAACGAAATACTCAAGTCTTTTGCTTCTTTGAGACAAACACCGATAGGCATATTTTCTAAAATTGAATTGAGCAAAATTTGCGTTTTTTTTAATTTTTGATCCGCTTGTTTTCGCTCGGCAATTTCGGTTTTTAAACGCTCAATCATGTTTTTTAATTCCGCGTTGCGCTGTTCCACATCAGTCATATCTTGAACCAGGGCAACTAAAGTATATTTTTTACCTTGGTGGATAAGCTGCCAGCGAATTTTTACGGGATAAATGCTGCCATCTGCTCGCCGCTGTTGTGTTTGAAGTTCAATTTTTTCTTGGGGATTTTTCTGTAAAAAATCAATTATTTGCCGAAAGTATTTTTCATCGAGTTCGGGCTGCATAGCAAAAAGTGTCATGTTCCGCATTTGCTCGCAAGAATAACCCAAATTGCGTAGGGCTTCGGCGCTGGCATAATTGCAACAAAGGGTTTCCGTATCAAAAAGATATAATTCGCTTAATTCGGCTTCAATTAAATTGAGTAATTGCAAGCGCTTACCTTTGAGAATTTTCTCGTGTTTACTATCAAATTTTAGGTTACTTGTTTTTGGGGATTGGCTGGTCATTTTAGTATTTTCCGTATTTTTTAAGGGACAGCATCCGCAACTTTGTTATGTGGGTAGCGGTGCCGTTGCCTGCATTTTATAGATTTAACCGGCTATCTTATGAGGGCAACCTTAAAAGCTGACCCTGTTTAAAAGTTTTTTCCAACTTGCCAAAGTTGGGTACTTTTCGCAGATAAGAATACCACAAAAAGTGCTGTCTCACTTCTTCTAGTTATTGGTAAGTTAGCCGATTAAATGGCTGTTTTTTATCTTAGGTTATAAAATAATCTTTTTTGACGAAAAAAGTTAAAGATTAGTAATTTTTTTCTAAAGTTTGTGTAAAAAAGCAAGTTTCCTTATAAAAATCGCTTGTTTTTATGAGTGTAGAGACACTTAAACCCAAGCTGATGTTTATGGAAAAGTCAATTCTAAGCAGGGGATCGAGTTGACCCTTAACAAAGTAGATTATCTATGGGAAGAAGGGCAAGGAAAATGTATAACAAAATACAAAATTTTGCCAGAATTAAAAAATATATAAAACCGCCAAAAAAGCAGGCCGTTGGATTGATCTAAAAAATAAATTTTTTTAAATAAAAGACGGCCTAAATTTTTTAGACAGAGCCATAAACTTGGCGTTGGGGAATTTCGATAATAAACTCTGAACCTTGTCCGGGCGTTGAAAAAGCCCGCAGTTTGCCTTGGTGTTTTTCTACAACAATTTGATAGCAAATAGCTAATCCTAAACCGGTGCCTTTGCCTACCGGTTTAGTCGTAAAAAACGGGTCAAAAATCCGCTTGCAAACCTCATCGCTCATCCCTGGCCCATTATCAATAATAGACACCGCCAACCAGGGGAGATGCTGAGGATAATTCAAATAATTTAAAAGAGGACAAGAAACCTCACCAGAGCAAGGCTGCATTTTCAAATAAGTGCGAATAGTAATCCGGCTAGGATTAGCTATAATTTCTTCAGGAGAGCGGCTTAAATTAAGCTCATCAAGCGCATCAATTGAATTAGAAAGCAAATTCATAAACACTTGATTGAGCGAACCGGCATAGCATTCTACAAGGGGCAACTCGGCAAATTCTTTAACAAGTTCAATCGCCGGATGACCAGGTTTTTCTTTGAGCCGGTTTTGCAAAATAAGCAGCGTACTCTCAATACCCTCATGGATATCCACCGGCTTCATTTCCGCCTCATCCAAGCGCGAAAAATTCCGCAGAGATGCGACAATTTGACAAATACGATCAGCCCCCACCTGCATTGAACGTAACAACTTCGGCAAATCTTCGATCAAAAAATCTAAATCTATCTCCTCCTTTGCCTCTTGAATTTCGTCAGGCGGTTGAGGATAATACCTTTGGTAAATATCAACCAAATGCAATAAATCTCGTGTGTAGTCGTTGGCGTAAATCAAATTGCCATAAATAAAATTAACCGGATTATTAATTTCATGGGCAACTCCCGCCACCAACTGCCCCAAGCTAGACATTTTTTCTGTTTGCACCAGTTGGGCTTGAGTTTTTTGCAATTGATAAAGAGTTTTTTCTAATTGAGTGGCTTTTTCGCCCAAATCTTTTTGCGATTTCCGCAAAGCTTCTTCTGATTTTTTCCGCTCATTAATATCCCGCACAATACAAACCAAACCACCATTTGCAAAAGCAGAAAGAGAAACCTCTTGCGAAAATGTCGTACCATCCCGTCGCTTACCCAGAGCTTCCCCTCGCCAGTGTCCCAAACTCGCAAAAACCGGCATAATTTCTGTGGCAAAACGATTTAATTCTTCGCTACTGTACAGCATTTCCCAATGTTGACCGAGCAATTCTTGGGCGGTGTTGTACCCGTAAATTTTAGCGTGAGCGTCATTGACGTAAATGTAAGTTTGATTTGCATCTAAAATTGCAATGCCATCCATCGTTGCAGCAATAGCGGCTGACTGTTTTCGCAGGGTGGCTTCGACTCGCTGGCGCTCAATAGCAATCCCCGCCAGGTGCGTTGCTTTTCCGATTAGTTGCAAGTCGCTTTCTGTCGGTGTTTGAATGCGGTCATAATACATCGCAAATGTACCCAAAACCGCTTGATCTGAACTGAAAATTGGTGCAGACCAACAGGCTTTTAAATCATATTTAAGCGCCAAATCTCGAAACGCTGCCCAGCGCGGATCGCTGGCAATATCTGACACAATGGCTGCTTGTTTTGTGTAAGCAGCGGTGCCACAAGAACCCACAGCAGGCCCAATAGCAATGCCGTCAATAGCGTTGTTATAAGCCTCTGGTAAACTCGGTGCAGCCCCAAAAAGTAAATGTTTACCTTGTTCATCAAGCAGCAAAAAAGAACAGCGCATTCCCACAGATTGGGCTTCAATATAGTGAGCAATTGTATTTAAAATATCTTCCAAACAAGCGCCTTTAGCAATTAATTCCAGCACTTGATTTTGGCTTTCTAAAAGAGCAGAAGTTCGTTTGCGTTCGGTTACATCCACGCCAATAGCCCAGCTTTGCCAACCGACAATCGGAAAACGATGAGAAATATTTGACCAAGCAATAGTTTTAATGCTGCCATCTTTGGCCTTTAAATCAATTTCCCAGTTGCGAAAGTTATTGCCGTGAGCTTGCCATTGTTCAGCCTCATGCAGCCCCGGATTGTTGAGTTCCCATACTTGGGAATTCCCCACAAGTTCTGTGGCGCTGTAACCAGTCACTTGTTCGCATTCTCGATTCCAAACGGCGATGTTTCCATCGGGCCCAATGGCTTTAAGCATCACCGGCATATTTTCTAAAACACTTCGCAGCCGGCGTTCGCTGTTTTGCAGTTCTATTTCTGTTTTTTTCTGTTGACTAATATCTCTGCAAATTGTCGAGAGAAATTCTACTTCTCCCCCTGCTGATTTATGAGAAAGAATAACTTGCGATACAGGAATTTCTGGCTGGTTGCCGTACTGCAAACTAGATTCGCCGCTCCACACTCCCTCTGTGATGGCTGTTTCCAGCATTTGAGGCAACTGAGTTGAGGAAAAAGGCGAGCCGATAAAATCTCTAATAGATAGTGGAGTGATATCTTCCTTTTCCCCTATTCCTAACATTTTGCGACCGGCTTTATTCATGTAAATCGGGTGGCCGCTCATATCAGAAATTCCCACCAAATCCGTCGTGTTTTCTAAAATTTCCCTCAGTCTTGCCCCTGCGGATTCAGCGATTTTTCGCTGGGTGATATCCGTGCCGGTGCTGATGATTCCTATCACTTCTTGGCTGCTATCTCGCAAAAGCGAAAGCGAAATATACACCCAAATTTCTTTGCCGGTTTTGCTGCGAGTTTGAATTTCTATTTGGTGCGTCCCTTTGGCTAACACTTCCGAAATTAGCTGCTCTTCAAAAAAATCAGGCTGATTTGCACCATAAATAAAGTTAAGATTCTCACCGAAAGCTTCATCTGCTAAATAACCAAATAATCGCTCCGCTCCTTTATTCCAGCCGATCACCATTCCTGTTAGATCAGTGGTGATAAGAGCGGCGTTTACTTGATTAATAATTTGGGCAGAAGTCCGCAAAGTTTCTTCAGCTTGTTTGGCAAGGGTGATGTTTTGCGACATTGCCAAACCGGCATAAATTTCGCCTTTTCCGTTTTTTACCGGCAATGTATGTAGCTGATAAACATAACCATTCATGGCAACTTCAGACGCACTAGCAGTTCCCGCCAAAGCCGCCCTATACATCGGTTCCAGCGTCTTACAAACTTCTGGAGAAAAAACTTCATGCAGAGTTTTTCCTTCGAGCATTTCTTTAGAAAGACCAACTTTTTTTAATTCTGTCCCTTCAAAAATCAAATACCGCAATTCACTGTCAAATAATGCTACACTCCCGTTAGGAAAATTGCTGGCTAGGGTTCTATAAAGTTTTTGTTGCTTTTTAAAAAATTCTACTAATTGCTGTTGGGAAGCCACCTTTTCTTCAAGCTTTTTGCGCTCTTCAATATCCTCAAAAACCGCCAGTAAATATTTTGGTGTCGAAAAAGTGCCATCGGGAACGGCTGAAAGCGTTAAATTCACCCACACAGGCTTTTCATTTGCACCCCCCAGCAATTTTTCAAGGCTCAGCGTCGGAATTTCCCCAGCGAGGAGGCGTTGATATTCCCCCACATTAAAGTCTGCTCCGCTGGCTGCCAACATCTCAGAAAATGACCGACACAGCAGTTCTTTTTTGTTAGATCCTAACAGCCGGCAGAGTTGCTCATTAACTTCCAACCAACGGCAATCAACAGTTAAATAAGCCATCGCTACACCCGCCCGCTCAAAGCTCAGGCGGAAAAAATCTTCTCTATTTTCTGAACTCGCTTGATAATTGTTGTCACGCTTAGATGTGTGAGTAAAATTACTTAATTTTAGAGGCTCTTTGTTCGGGTTGGGTTCAGGTTTTAAATCAGCCACGCTTTGATTACCTTTAAATATTTTTACATCTCAACATATACTTTCAATTTTAATCAATCAACCGTGATATTGCTGATTTTCGCACCTCCCCTACCAAACAAACCTCAAGAACAAAAAAATACCGTCCTACCCCCCCCAGGCGAGAGGGGTAGGGCGGCAAAGTGAGATCAGCCTACATACAAAAACGAGAACCCCCCATCTCCATAACACCCTAATTTAATTGTTTTAAGATTTGCAAATGGGAATTTCAACGGAAAACTCTGTTCCCTCACCTGGTGTCGAATTACAAATTAAATTACCGCCATGTTTATCAACAATAATTTGATAACTAATCGACAAACCTAAGCCTGTGCCTTTCCCCACCGGCTTCGTTGTAAAAAACGGATCAAATAAACGCTTTTTAACGTTTTCAGGAATTCCAGGGCCGTTATCTTTAATACGAATAATAACCGAGGGAGTGGCAAGCATTTGTTCTTTTTGCACAATTTCCCCCCGCTGAGTTTGAATAATAATCTGACGAGGGAGCGGTTGTTTTTCAATAGCATCTATCGCATTGGTAAGAATATTCATAAACACTTGATTGAGCGAACCGGCATCACACTCAACTTTCGGTAGATCCCCATAATCTTTGATAACTTCAATTCCCGCTTGTCCGTTTTTTGGTTTGATGCGGTGTTGCAAAATTAATAATGTGCTATCCAGGCCGGCGTGAATATCCACCGGTTTTTTTTCTGCTTCATCCAACCGCGAAAAATTCCGCAGCGATAACACAATTTCCCGAATTCGCTCAGCCCCCACTTGCATAGAATGTAAAAGTTTCGGCAAATCAATCATTAAAAATTCTAAATCTATCGCCTCACATTCTTCTTGAATTTCCGCAGAAGGCTCAGGATAATTTTTTTGATAAAGATTAACTAAATTCATTAACTCTTCAATGTATTGAGTTGCGTAGGTCAAATTTCCATAAATAAAATTAACGGGATTATTAATTTCGTGGGCTACCCCAGCCACCAACTGTCCCAAACTAGACATTTTTTCCGTTTGCACCAGTTGAGTTTGAGTTGCTTTGAGAGAGCGCAAAGCTGCTTCTAATTGAGCAGTTTGTTCGCGCAAACGTCCTTCCGATTTTCGCAGCGCTTCTTCTGCTTCTTGACGTTCCGTAATATCTTCAGAAGTTAGCAAAATTCCTACCACATTACCCTCCCCATCATGCAGAGGAATGCGATTTTTATCTAGCCAAACTCGCTGACCATCCGCTTGAAATTGACTTTCAATAATATGATATTCAGGCAGATTAGTTTCCATAACCCGGTGGTCAGAATTCCTTAAATAATCAGCCTCCTGAGATTCCCAACCCAACTGGGAATCTGTTTTGCCGATAATTTCTTCAGGACAAGACAACCCAGCCACCCGCGCCATACTTTGATTACAACCCAAATAAACAGAATTGCGGTCTTTCCAAGCAATTAACTGCGGAATATTATCCATCACCAATTGCAGCATTTCTTGAGAATTTCGCAACTTTTCTTCTATTTGTTTGCGCTCAGCAATTTCGCTGTGCAATTGAGCAATTGCGTGACGAAAAGCAGCCGTTCGAGCTTCCACACGCATCTCTAATTCTTCGTTAGCTTGTAGCAGCGAATCTTGAGCAGTCCGGCGAATAGTAATATCGCGGATCGTGCCGGTCATGTGGAGCGGGTGGCCGGTGGCATCGCGTAAAACTTCACCACTACACGCAACCCAGCAAATACTCCCATCAGGTCGCAAAATACGGTGTTCAATTTTTAACTGTTCTTTAGCCTCAACCGCCCTCGCCATCGCCAACATTACCCGACTGCGATCTTCAGGATGAATCAAATTAATATAGGCATAATAACTCCGGGGTAACTGAGTCATCGACTGACAGAAAACTAACTCAACCGCCTCTGACCAAGTGATTTTTCCCGATAAAATATCCCAGTCCCAAATTCCGATCCCCGCCACTTTCAGCGCCATTTTCAGCCGCGAAAAATTATCTCTCAACGCCACCATTAACTCAGTACCATGTGGCGATTCTCCCCTCCAAACGCTTGTTTCTTCTATTTCCAATTGCTGCGTTTCACCGGCAATAACATCATTATTTTGCACTTGAGCAACGGCGTAAATTAATTGCTCTTCAGGCACCGCCTTTGCATTCCACCGCAGAGTTTTATAAGTACCAGTTGCAGTCCGAAACCGATGTTCAAAACAAATTGTTTCGGAAATATTGGCGTTGATAAGTTTTTCCAGCGCAGTTTGTGTGCTGTGACAATCTTGCAGATGCACAAATTCCAACACACTTTTACCCAGCAATTGCTCGGTTGTCAAACAAAGAATTTTTTCCCAGATTGGATTAAGCTGCTTAAAGGTGCCATCAAATCCAATCGCAGCAAGCATCTCATGGGAGAGACTGAAAAAATGATTTGGCCCGTTCGTTGTCTTGAAATTGTGCAGAATGGCTGTTTCTATTGTTTGCATTTTCAAGTTTTACACACCTGATTTTACCACATCGACAGCCTACCATCTCTGCCATCTGTCTTGCTCCGTGACGCAGACAGCAAAAAATATCCCCCACTGTGCCCCAAGCTGCGCTCGGCTACTCAAAAAAACCCTTTCCCAAGTCATTCAGACAGAAGTGCTTAAACCACAAGGCTGCAAAGGAATTTCAATCACAAATTCCGCACCTTTTCCGGGTTCGGAAATACAGCTAATTTGACCGCCGTGTTGTTCGACAACAATTTGATGAGAAATAGACAAACCCAAGCCGGTGCCACTACCCACCGGCTTAGTCGTAAAAAACGGATCAAATAAACGCTTTAACACATCCTCGCTCATACCCTGGCCGGTGTCTTTAATACTAATAATAACCTGAGAGTTTGACTCCTCCCCAGTTTTCTCCCTCAAAAAAGTCCGGATCGTAATAATGCGTTTTTTGCCCCAATTTTCCAAAGCCTCAATAGCATTTGTAAGAATATTCATAAACACTTGATTTAAAGACCCCGCATAACATTGAACTTTAGGCAACTTGCCAAAATTCTTAACTACTTCAATGCCACTCCAATTTGCTTGAGGTTGCAGCCGGTGTTGCAAAATCAACAGTGCACTTTCAATACCTTCGTGAATATTCACCGACTTTAACTCCGCCTCATCATGCCGAGAAAAATTGCGTAAGGAAAGAACAATTTGCCGAATCCGATCAGCCCCCTGTTTCATAGAAGCCAGCAGTTTCGGAGCATCCGCCCTAATGAACTCAATATCAATTTCTTCGCAAGCTTTTTGAATTTCTGGCAGCGGTTGCGGATAGTGAAATTGATACATTTTTAGCAATTCTAGCATATCGTGCATATAATAACCGGCATGATCCAAATTCCCAAAAATAAAGCCAATGGGATTATTAATTTCGTGAGCAATTCCCGCCACCAACTGACCCAAACCCGACATTTTTTCTGAATGTACCAATTGAGCCTGAGTTGAGCGCAACTCGTGCAAAGTTTTTTCGAGTTGACTTGTTTTTTGCCTGAGCGCCTCCTCAGCTTGTTTGCGCTCCGTAATATCTTCCACCACCGAAATAAAATACTTTGGTTCCCCAGAAGGCCGGCGTACCAAAGAAACCGTTAAAGTCGCCCAAACCACACTACCATTTTTGCGAATATACCGTTTTTCCATCGAGTAATTTAACAAATTACCCGCCAACATTTGCCCTTTGGAATGCAAATCAGCCTCAAGATCATCAGGATGAGTAATATCTTGAAACCTACTTGCCAGCATTTCTTCCCGACTGTAGCCAACAATATCACACAAACGCTGATTAACTAACAACCAGCGCCCATCCGTTGCCACTTGCGAAATACCCACAGCAGCTTGATCAAAAATACCCCGCAAACGCTCTTCACTTTCGCGCAATTGCATTTCAACTTCCTGGCGAAAAACAATTTCAGCTTTTAACTTATGAATAACATTTTTAAGCCGAGCCGTTCGCTCTTGCACTCGCAATTCTAAAACCTCATTCGCCTGACGCAAAGCCGCCTCTGCCTGCTTGCGTTCCGTGACATCACGAGTCACCTTAGCAAAACCCCGCAATTCCCCGCATTCATTTCGTAAAGCAGTCACCGTCACATTTGCCCAAAAACGAGATCCATCCGCACGAACTCGCCAACCTTCCCCCTCAAACCGGCCCTCTGATGCCGCCTGTTGTAACTCCAATTCGGGCAACTTTTCCTCAATGGCTTCGGCAGTAAAAAAACAAGAAAAATGCCGGCCAATAATATCCTGCGCGCCATAGCCTTTAATACGTTCTGCACCGGCATTCCAACTCACCACTAGCCCCTGAATATCCAGCATATAAATAGCATAATCTTCGACACTTTCAACCAACAGCCGAAAGCTTTCTTCATTTTGGCAAAGATGCCCAATTGAAGCTTTAATATCTGATGCCATAAATCCACCTCAGTGAAGAACCCTAGAAAGATGTTTTGTTGAAAAAGCAACTAAGAAAATACAAGTAGCCGACCCGCTAAGTAAGTCAACTTAATTAAACTCTGGATGTAATGTAGGTTGGGTAGAGGAACGAAACCCAACAGAGGCTTTGATGGGTTTTGCTTACGCTCTACCCATCCTACAAATAATTAAGTGCTTCTACTTAACAACCGGCATCCATTTTTTTAGTTAGCCAAAAAAACCTCAATTTTTTACGATAAAAAAACTTAGATTACTCCCCCTTACCAACCTCTAAACTTGCCAACCATCAATAGACAAAAACCTATTGTTGTTATCAATAGATGCAGGGTTCACAAAACTGCCTTTCTATCCATTGGAGAAGTCTTAGGTCAAGGATAATTAAGGTTAGTATCAGTATTATGAAATATTTTTGATCTTTTTTTTTCAAATTATGCTTAAATTTTGTTAATGAGACAGTTTTAAAAATCCCCTACATTCCCTTATCCCACCTTCGGGTTGCTGTCGGCAAGAACCATCTCTACCCCAGATAGAAAACCCTACTAAGCAGTTAGCATCTTGAGAGTCCACCAGTAAGGTATGCTAGAAAGCTGCGGCTTACCGCGTGACTATAGCCAAAAGTTTTAAATAAAATGCCCGTACCTGTTAGCCCCATGAGCCAAACGGCCTTTCCCCTCAGCGCCGTAGTCGGACAAGAAGCCATCAAACTTGCCCTATTGCTGGCATCAGTCGATCCAGGTTTAGGAGGAGTAGCCATAGCCGGCCGGCGCGGCACAGCAAAATCTGTCATGGCGCGAGCCATCCACTCTTTACTCCCTCCCATCGAAGTTGTCAAAGGCAGCATCGCCAACGAATCCCCCCTTGAATGGCAACAACACACACCTAACGAAACCCCCACCCCCGAAATAATCCCTGCACCTTTTGTGCAAATTCCCTTGGGAGTCACTGAAGACCGGCTCGTAGGTTCCGTTGATGTTGAACAATCCGTTAAACGCGGTGAAACTGTCTTCCAGCCGGGATTACTCGCCGAAGCCCACCGGGGAGTCTTATACGTCGATGAAATCAACCTCCTCGACGACAACATCGCTAATTTGCTTTTAACAGTCCTGACCGAAGGCCGTAATCGCGTTGAGCGCGAAGGCATCAGCATCGAGCATCCTTGCAAACCCCTGCTCATTGCCACCTACAACCCCGAAGAAGGGCCCCTCCGTGAACATTTACTCGACCGCATCGCCATCGCTTTATCAGCAGATGGAGTCTTGGGATTAGATGACCGCGTGCAAGCTGTCGAACAAGCCCTTGGTTATTCCAACTCGCCCCAAACTTTTTTAGAGCAATATTCCGAAGACATCGAAAACCTCCAAACCCAGATAATTTTGGCTCGTGAATGGCTCAAAGATGTCCAAATATCTAAGGAACAAATCAGCTATCTGGTAGAGGAAGCGATTCGCGGTGTGGTTCAAGGCCACCGGGCTGAGCTTTTTGCTGTGCGCGTTGCAAAAGCCGCCGCTGCTTTGGATGGCCGCACGGCTGTCAATGCAGATGACTTGCGCCGTGCGGTGGAATTGGTGATTGTGCCCCGCGCAACGGTAATCACTACGCCACCGGATCAACCGCCGCCGCCACCGCCGCCGCCACCGCCACCGGCAGATGAGCAATCGGAACAGGAACAAGAGGAAGAAGAGGAACAAGAGGAAAATCCCAATCCCCCGGAAGAGGAAGAAATGAGCGTCCCGGAGGAGTTTATGTTTGACCCTGAAGGCGTTTTGATGGACCCGTCCGTGTTGTTTTTTGCTCAGATGGCGCAACGACGCGGTAAGTCGGGTAGTCGAAGTTTGATTTTTTCTAAAGATCGTGGCCGGTATGTGAAGCCGGTTTTGCCTAAAGGTCAAGTCCGCCGTATTGCTGTGGATGCTACGCTGCGCGCTGCTGCACCCTATCAACGTTCACGCCGTGCCCGAAATCCCCTACAGGGGCAAGCTGAACAACTAGAGGCGGATCGTCGCGTATTTGTAGAACAGGCGGATATTCGGGAAAAGCGCTTAGTACGAAAGGCCGGTGCTTTGGTGGTTTTTGTGGTGGATGCTTCTGGTTCAATGGCTCTCAACCGGATGCAGTCGGCAAAGGGTGCGGTGATGACTCTTTTAACAGAGGCTTATCAAAATCGGGATCAGGTTTCTTTGATTCCTTTTCGTGGTGAGGCGGCGGAGGTTTTGTTACCGCCTACTCGTTCTATTACTACTGCTCGCCGGCGTTTGGAAAGATTGCCTTGTGGTGGTGGTTCGCCGCTGGCACACGGGCTGACTCAGGCTGTGCGGGTGGGGGTGAATGCTCAGCAGTCTGGAGATATTGGTCAAGTGGTGATTGTGGCTATTACTGATGGTCGTGGTAATGTGCCGCTGGCTCGTTCGTTGGGTGAGCCGATGGAACCGGGGGAAAAGCCGGATATTAAGGCGGAGTTGTTGGACATTGCCGGCAAAGTTCGGATGTTGGGGATTCAGTTGTTGGTAATTGATACGGAGAATAAGTTTATTTCTACCGGCTTTGCTAAGGAGTTAGCAACAACGGCGGGCGGCAAGTATTATCATTTGCCAAAGGCTACTGATCAGGCTATTGCTTCGGTGGCTATGGGCGCTATTGCTGATATGAAGTCTCGCTAGGTCGGTTGTTAGCTGTTGGGAGCACTGGGGGCCGGCATACAGGCGGGACTTCTGCGCCAAAGAACGGCACGGCCCCTACATTTCTTGGTTAATATTTTTTCACCTCTTGAAGGGAAAAATTATGATGGAAGACTTGGAAACAAAACAAGTTAAAGGCAAGAGTTAATCTTGATATTTAGTAATTCACTGAAGATGATTTTCCTTAAAATCAGGCCGGTGTCGAAAGTATCTGATGATGGATACTTGCTTTTGGGTGACACCGGCAGCAGGGAAAATTATTTTACAAATTTAGTTAAGGCTTTTTGCAACCTCGTAATTTCATCTTGAATGCGCTTTTGCAGAGCGGGATTATTTTGTTGGCTGGCTGTAATCGCATTAAATTTAGTAGAAGTTAAGCCATTTGTTTCGACAATTTGTTTTGAGGAGTTGCAATAATTGATCGCAATAGGACGAACCTCAGCGTTTAAAGCATTGAGTGTTTCGGCTTGATTGCAAACAATATTTGGGATATCTCCAGAGCCAATTTTTTGCTTAATATCATCATAGGCTTGTAAACGGACTTGTTCTAACTTCAATACAGTACGAGCGTAACTGGTAATTTCCTGGTCGCTAAAATTTTGGGCAACAGCCACGCCGACGCCTAGAAGCGGCTGTTTTTCAAGAAAACTCGGCACTGCACCGGCACCCACACCGACACCGGCCAGCAGACAAATCAACACAGGTTTTGATAGCCACTGGTTAAGTTTCATTTTTGACTCACAAGCAACAAGTCTCATCATAACTCACCCACACAAAGAATAAAATTAAAGGTTTCAATTGTTGAGAACAATTTTATAATAACTAAGTTCCAAAGTCGCCACCGACTGCATAATAACTCAGCATTAGTTGGGATCTATTTCATAGAAACCTCCTGAAAGGCCGGTTTATGCCTCGTATAAAAACTATCTATGTTTCTTGATAATTTTTCTTATCTGATTTTGAGACTAGCGCAGTTGTGATTTTTGCTTAAGTAAGCACTTGACAAAGTTTAATCACTGCTGTTTGCAAAGCTGGTAAATCTTCTGCACCACGCTTGAGACTCACCTCCAACTCTAACAACAGCGGCAGCACCCTCAACAATTTCTGAGTTGATAAATGACGAACTTCTTGCTTTAAAATATAAACTCGTTTGGGATTTCTCAACTCCACCGCTTGCGCGATACGGTCTTCGCGTTCGCCGGCTTCTAGTAACATTTTTACCCATAACCACAAGCGAAATTGCCCCACCAAAGTCGCCACAATTCGCAAAGCCGGCTCATTGCGAGCAATTAAATCAGACACCAACCCCACAGCCTCTTGCACCTTTCTGTCTCGAATTGCCTCCGCAAGCTGGAGACTGTTTTGAGTATTGCCACCCACCAAAGCATTCACATCTTGCTCATTCAGCGTCCGTCCGCCGTTGCCGGTTGCATAAATTTGTAATTTTGTCAACTCTGCATCAAGGGCGCGGGAATTATTTCCAAGGGATTGAGCCAAAACAGCAACAGCCATTTCAGTCAAGCGAAGCTGTTTTTGTTGAGCCACCTCGCGGACGCGATCAATCAAGTCCTCGGTTTTCCAAGGAGGAATAGCGGCAAATTCGCGGAAATTTTCACCGGCATACTTTTGTAACAACTTGGTGGATTTGAGCCTGCCATCCGGTTTAGAACGAGTGGTTAACAACAAAACCGACTCTGAGGGAATAACCGGCAAAGTGCGTTCCAACTCTTCAATAACAGCAGGGGGACAAGAGGAGCAAATGGCAGTATCTGCAAGCCAAACTAAACGACTACCGGCACCGAAAGGAGGAGTCATGGCTTGATTGAGGGCAAAAATCAGGCCATCGGGTTGATCGGGCTGTATTTTATCATAATTGAAACTCTCCCAAGCTGAATCTAGGAAATGATCCCGCAAAGAAGTAACCGCCGCCGAAATTGCAAAGTCATCGTCACCCCAATAGAGGTAAATTGGCATAAAGAACACCTGCTTGAAAATACGAGGCAATTGACAATTGGACGATAATTATCAGGTTTACTTAAATCGCGTAGCAAGGCTGACCCTGCTGGAAGCTTATCAGTCTGGCGTGCAACACATACAAGAATCACCCAAATTTAAGCCTAATGCCAGCGGCATCAGAGAGCCGGTACCTTTTCCGGGTTATACCATCATTACCCCGCCTTGGGAGGAAGATACAAACAACCATCGATTTTATAAAAATTTACAAGACTGTCAGCAGGAACTTGTCAAAAAATTAGAACCTGAGTTATTAGTGCCGGTGACGCCTGAAAGCTTTCACGTCACGTTAGCCGATTTAATTTGGGATGATGGCTACCGGCACGCTCAGGAAAAACCCGATTTTGATGAGTTACTTCGCAATCAAATTGCTCAAAGTTTTGAGGTGTGCCGGTCAAATTTAACCAGCCACAAACCGATTCGCTGGCAATTGCTGGGACTGATAGTAAGGACTCGTGCGCTGGGGGTTTGTTTAGCTCCCAAAGATGAGGAATCTTACGAGCAAATTGTGCAATTGCGGCGAGCGATTTATCAAAATCACGGCTTAATGGGCTTAGGAATTGAACAGCACTATCATTTTACAGCCCATGTGACGTTGGGTTATTTTGGTGAAATTAAACCGGATCTCGATGGCCAACGTCTCAGTCAAACTTTGTATGATTTTAATTTGCGCTGGGTGGATGCTGAACCGCAAGAGTTAATCATTCAAAGAGCCGAATTGCGATTTTTTGAGGATATGACCAAGTATCTGCGAGGCGATAACTGGCCGGTTGTGGAGTTTTAAGCAGGGGATAGGGGATTGATGGTTGGAAGGTGAATATTTTCTGCTTCTACCTATTTTCTTTTATCGGTTTTGTCAGGGTGATTATTTATTCCCCGTTCCCTAGTTTCCTTGTTTATTTTGGCATCGTTTAAAGGTTGGTAATTCTCCGGGTTGCCCACATTCCTAGATCCCCCTTACTCCCCGTCAATTGGCGGGAGGAAAGGGGGGTAAATTTTTTGTGGCAATGCTTATTTTTGATAGCTTTGTTCCACAGTTTCCAGAGATTTAATAGTTTCGGTTTTGCCGCTCGGCAGCGCGTTTGATAGCGTTTAATAATTTGGGTAAGTCTTCAATGATGTAATCGAGGTTGAAGTGGTCGTAATAATCGAGAATGGCTGGCGGCGGTTCGGGAAAATATTGTTGATAAAGTTGAATTAAATTCAGTAAATCATCACAATAGGAGATGGCTGGGGAAAGATTGGCGGAGATAAAATTAAGGGGGTTCTTAATTTCGCTGCTAACATCTGTTCCCTCATTATCGACGCTATCGAGACTTACCCACTGTTTGATAGGGGCTATTTGTTTAGTTTGTAAAAGTTTGGCTTGGGCTTTGTGTAAGTTGTTGAGGGCGATTTCTAATTGCAGGGTTTGGGAACGCAGCCGGGTTTCAGATTCTCGCAAGGCGGCTTCGGCTTGTTTGCGTTCTATAATTTCGGTTTTGGCTTTTTCAAAAAGTAGTGATTGTTGTAAGGAAATGGCAATTTGGATGCTAATTTTTTGCAAGCATTCTATTTGACTGGCTTGCCAGTTTCGGGCGGCGGTGCAGTCTTGGGCGATTAATAATCCCCAGAGTTTTTCACCTTGCAAGATGGGGACTGATAAGTTGGCTTTGACTTGCAATTGGGCGAGTAAGTTTTTGTAAGATTCATTCACTGAAGAATCGTTAATGTCTTCAATTGCGATGATTTTTCCTTTTCGATAGAGGGGGAGATAATTGTCTTTACACCCATTTATTTGAAGGTTTAAACCTACTATGGGGAAGGTGTTATGGCCTATGGATTCAACTACGACTAAGCCACTGAAGTCGGAGTTAAAGCGATAAATTAGGGTGCGGTCTGTTTGTAAAAATTCTCGGACTTGTTGGACGGCGGTGGTGAGGACTTCTTCGAGGTTAAGAGAGCAGCCAATGCGCTCAAACATTTTGCCGATAATTCGCTTTTCAGCAAGTTCTTGATGAAGGGCAATTTCTGCTTGTTTGCTCTCTGTAATGTCTTTGTGGGTGCCGGTCATACGCAGGGGGTTGTTTTGGGTGTCCCACTCACATACTTTGCCTTGGGCTAATATCCATTTCCATTCGCCTGTTTTGGTTTTCATGCGAAATTCACGTTGATAAAGGTCGGTCATACCGGCTAAGTGATCTTGAATGGCTTCAACGGCTTTGGGGAGGTCTTCGGGGTGAACTAATTTTGCCCAAGATTCAAAGTGGTTTTCGATTTCTTCTATTTGGTAGCCGAGCATTTTTTTCCACTGTGGGTCATAGTAGGTTTCGCCGGTGGCTATGTTCCAATCGCATAGTCCGAGGTCGCTGCCTTCGAGGGCAAGTTGCAGCCGTTTTTGACTGATTTGTAGTTCCAATTCGGCTTTTTTTTGTTCGGTGATGTCGCGGGCTACGGCGTAGGCGCAGCCTTCTTCTGCGTAGGGTACGGATACCCAAGATAGCCATTTATAGGTTCCGTCTTTGCATAAGCAGCGGTTTTCAAAGTAGGTGATGTTTTCCCCGCTTCGGAGTTTTTTGGCGGCTTTTATGGTGTTTTCTTGGTCGTCTGGATGAATTAATTCTATTAGGGGTTTGCTTTGCAGTTCTTGTTCTGTGTAGCCAAAGATTTTTTGACAGGCTGGGTTTAGGCGTAATACAGTTCCGTCCAAGTCGGCGATGCAAAGTAGGTCTAAGGATAGGGTAAAAAATCTATCGCGGTCGGCTTGGGTTTGTTTTAATTCGGTGATGTCTATGATTAAGCCGTCCCATAAAATATCGCCGTTGGGTTGGGTTTGGGGGCGGGAGGCTGCTTTTGTCCAAATGTGTTTTCCGGTGGGGGTGATGTGTCGCCATTCGTATTGCCAGGGTTGCTGGGTGGTGGCAGATTGAATGATGGAGTTTTCTAGGCCGGGCCGGTCTTCTGGGTGGATTCCTTGAAAGAGTGTTTCTGCGTCTTGGATGATTTCTTCGGGTTCGAGTCCATACAGTTCTCTGCTGCTGGGGGAAACGTAGGGAAATGATTTTTTGCCTTCGGTTGTTAGGCGGAATTGATAAAGCATTCCGGGGGCGTTGGCGGCGAGTTTTTGAAATTTTTGTTCGCTGTTTTCTAGGGCTGCTAGGGTCTGTTTATAGTGGGTGATGTCTCGCATGATGCCGACGATCATTTTACTGCCGTCTGGGTTGATGAAAAGGGTTTTTTTTGTGGAGACTATGCGCTGGTTTCCCTGGGTGTCGGTGATGATTTCTTCGTTTTCGTTTTCGATGCCGGTTGTTAATACGAGTTCGTCTTTTTCCCAGAATATATCTGCTTGTTGTTTGGGTAAAAAGTGGTGGTCTGTTTTTGAAAGGATTTCTGTGCGTGGTTGACCTAGCAGTTGACAAAAGGCATCGTTGACTTTTATCCAGCGGTGTTGTGCGTCTTTGACGAAAAGGGGGTCACTGATGGCGTTGAGGATGTGGTTAAGGAAGTCTTTGGAGGCTTTGATTTTTTCGTTGGCGATGACTTGGGTGGTGATGTCGCTGAGGGTGCCGGTTGTGCCGGTGAGGGTGTTGTCTAGGCTGTGGGTTTGGCGCACTTGTACTTCTAGCCACCGATAATTACCGGTTTTTGTTCGGTAGCGGGTGGAAAACCGGCATTGTTGTTTTTTGTTTTGAATTAAGGCTTGAAAGTTTTCTCGGTTTTTTGCTTGGTCTTCTGGATGGATGTAGGTTAAAAATTCTGTTCCTAAGCTTTCGGCAACGCTAAAGTTGGTGATTTCGCTCCAGGCTGGGTTTAAAAATGTCCAGTGGCCGGTGCAGTCGGTTTGAAAGACGATTTCTTTTATATGATCTAGGGCTGAGCGATATTTTTCTTCGCTTTGTCTATTGGTTGTTTGGAGTTTTTGTCTTTCGATAGCGCAGCGCAGGGTTCGTTTTAATAGGGGGCTGTTGATTTCTTCTTTGCTGAGGTAATCTTGGGCACCGGCAGCGATGATTTGAACGGCTATTTCTTCTGTTATCTGGCTGATTAAGATGATTAGGGGGATGTTTAAATAGTGTTCTTTTATTCTGGCTATTGTGTCTGTGCCTTGGCTATCTGGCAAGGTAAGTTCTAATAAAATTACATCAAAATTTTGACTGCCTAAAAGGTTGAGGGCTTCGCTGAGGCCACCGGCTTTAAATACGGAAAAGTTGAAGTTTTCTGTGTTATTTTCTAAAATTAATTTTTCTATTAAATTTGCTTCGCTGAGGTTGTTTTCTACTAAAAGAACTTTTAAGCTAGTGCGGGTCAGCGGGGAGCTAAAAACTGTTGTCATTGGGCCGCCTCTCTATAAGTTATTTTTAAGTTAGCGCATGGGGGAGGGCAAACCCAAGCCGGATATTATTGTGTTTGTATCTTAGGTTTGCGGTGGTGTTTCGGGGCTTTGGGTGTGGGTGTGGGTTGGGTAGTGCCTCCAGCTTGATTTGCCCCTGCTGATGCTCGGATGTTGTTTCTATTTTAGGGTAATTTTGTTATTTTGGTAGAGTTTTTATAAAATTTTTTTGGCTTTTTTTCTGGCTGATAGGGGAGAATATTTTTTTGTTTAGAAAGGAAAAAAAATCAATTATTTACTGGTTTAAATGGGGCGATCCTAAATAAAGGTTTTCCCTAAAATGCGCTTTGTTCGTGTTTTGTGAGGGAAATATTATTGCGGAGTATGATGGGGGTGTGGTGGAAAGATGCCGGTTGAGGTTTGTATTTTTCAATCTAAGTTGGGTTAATCTTCTGGCAGTGGGGGAAGGATGACGGTTTGAAACCAATATTGACATATCCTTTTGAGAAATTCAACTAATGTGTCAAAGCTGAGGGGTAAATTAATGAAGGAGTTGGCTCCTGCACCGTAGCAGTGTGAAAGGTCTCCGTCTTGTTGGGATGTTGTCAAGATGAGAACAGGAATTTGTCTCAATGTTGAATCTGATTTAATTTCTAGGAGGGCTTCGCGCCCATCTTTGCGGGGCATATTTAAGTCGAGTAATATGAGGTTGGGGCGCGGGGAAGTTTCGGGAGATTTGTAGTGATTGCGCCTGTATAAATAATCCACCAATTCTTCGCCATCTTTTACACAGAAAAGCTGAAGGGAAAGGGGAACTTCTGTGAGGGCTTCTTCTATCAAAAATTGAACTTCTTTGCGGTCATTAGCAAGCAAAATTTTATAGGTGTTTATTTTAGGATTCATGGGAGTTGTTTTCCCCGTCAAAGTGTTAGTAATTTGGTGCTGAGGTTCGCAGATGGGGAGGGTTTGCTGGTAAACAGGTATCCGATCCGAAGTTTGGGAAGCCTCTCGATTAAATACGGCGGTTAAGTTTATTATGATGGAAAGGGTGCTTTAAGTCATCCGCTAAAGGGCTTAAATGTATCTGGAAAGCGGGCGGGAATACATGAGCGAGTGGGGTAAGATCTTTTGTTTAAGAAGAGGTAGATTATAACATATGGGCGGAAAATTTTCTTAGTAAATTTTCAATTGAAGGATGAGGATGGGCGATTGAGGAGGGGGGGTTTGATAGTTAGGCAAAGGATGGGGAAATGTGTAGATGTGAGGTTTTTAGCTGATTTTTATGAGGAATTTTGGGGGTGGGTGAAGTAAAAGGTTGAGCCTGGATCGGGTTGGGAGTTTACGCAAATTTGGCCGCCATGATGTTCGATGATTTTTTTACAAATGCGGTTACAGGGTTTGATTTTAGATTAAGTTCTTTAGTAAGGGGTTTTTTAAGGTGAAGATCATCCCTAAATGGGCTTACTAAGGGGAATTTTATTAAGAATAATTGGGGGGTATGGATATTAGCTTTTACCAGGAGTCTATGGTTGTTTTAGTTAGGCGAACGAGGATGTCTAGGCGGAAGTCTTCAAGGAGTTCTTTTAAGGCTTCTGCCAGAATTTGGGCGGTTTTTGGAATTTGGTTGATTAGTTGGGCTATAAGGTCTTCGTTGACTTCGTTGGCTGCTTGATAAAGTTGCTTTACCCAAGGTTGGGGCATTTGGGCGAGAAGGGGTAAGAAAAAGCTGTCGGGGCGTTGGGTGGTGCTGTTGCGTTTTTTAACACCGGCTCCTCTAAATTGAGGTAATTCTTGGTAGATATAGCGGATATCTAAATATTGGGCAATTTTTTCAAAAATGATGTCTTCAATGAAGGGTTTGCGGATAAAATCATTGCACCCTGCTGCTAAAATTTGGGGGTGATGTTCTTCAAAGGCGCTGGCGGTGAGGGCGATGATGGTGGTGTAAAATTTTGTTTGTTTTTCTTTGAGACGAATTTCTCTGGTTGCTTGGGTGCCACTCATCACCGGCATTCTTGTATCCATCCAAATTAAATGGGGTTGCCATGTTTCCCAAATGCTGATGGCTTGAGATCCGTTTTCTGCTTCTTTGACTTCAAAGCCGACGGGTTGAAGTAGTTTGAGGAGGAGAAGGCGGTTTTCTTGGCTGTCATCAACTACTAATATTCGATAGGTGCTGCCGGTGGGTTCTATGCCGATGACGCGCCGCTGTATTTGATTAGTAATTTCGCGTGGGTTTGCTTCTTGGAGGGGGATATAAAATTTAAAGGTTGTGCCTTTTTTTATGCTGCTATTGACGGTGATTTGTCCGCCGATGATTTCGATAAATTTACGAGTAATTGTTAAACCGAGGCCGGTTCCTTCGGCGGCTTTTTGGCCTGATTCTGTTTGGACAAAGGCTTGAAATAAGTTAGCCATTTCTGCGGGGGCAATGCCGGTGCCGGTGTCTTGTATTTCAAAGCTGAGGATATGGTTATTTGGGGCGAGGGTTTCTTTTGAGACTCGGAGGGTTACGCTGCCGGTATGGGTAAATTTGATGGCGTTTCCTAACAAGTTTATGAGGCTGGCTCGGAGTTTTTTTTCGTCGGTTTTTATGTATTGGGGAACGTGGGAATCAAGGATGAAGTTAAGGTGTAGTTGTTTTTTTTCGGCTTGGAGTTGAAACATTTCTTCTAGGTTATCGGTGAGCCGGTAGAGGTCAAAACTGGTTTCATAAAGTCCGATGATGCCGGCTTCGATTTTGGAAAGATCGAGGATGTCGTTAATTAATTCGAGTAAATGTTCGCCGCTGCGGTTAATGATT
Source organism: Ancylothrix sp. D3o (assembly GCF_025370775.1). Classification (NCBI taxonomy): domain Bacteria; kingdom Bacillati; phylum Cyanobacteriota; class Cyanophyceae; order Oscillatoriales; family Microcoleaceae; genus Ancylothrix; species Ancylothrix sp. D3o. The sequence goes on from NZ_JAMXEX010000011.1 coordinate 102,544, forward strand.
CGGAGATATTCTAGCTGATCGTTGGTGAGGGAAGATTCACGAATTAAAACTTGGGCAAAACCCAAAATGGAGTTGAGTGGGGTTCGCAATTCGTGGCTCATGTTGGCGAGGAATTGGGTTTTGGCAGTTGAGGCGGCGAAGGCTGCTTGTTCTGCTTTTTTGCGTTCGATTATTTCTTGTTCGAGTTGTTGGTTTTGGGTGAGGAGTTGCTGTTGTAATCGGCGGATGGTTAGTTGGTGCTCGACGCGAGCAATTACTTCTTCGATTTGAAAGGGTTTTGTGATGTAATCTACGCCGCCTTTACCAAAGGCTTGTACTTTGTCGAAGACTTCATCGGAGGCGCTAATAAAGATGACGGGAATTTTTTCGGTTTGGGGATCGGCTTTGAGTTGTTGACAGACTTCGTAGCCGTTCATTTCGGGCATTCGGATGTCTAGTAATATGAGGTCTGGTGGGGAGTGATGGATGGCTCTGAGGGCCATTTTGCCGTTAGTTATGCCGCGAACTTTGTAGCCACATTCGTTGAGGGTGGCTGATAATACTTGTATGTTTTCTGGGGTGTCATCGACGATTAATATATTGCCGTTATTTTTATTATTTTGATGGTCTGACATGGTTTTGTTGATAGTGGTGGGGGTTTAACCTCTCGATCCCACATCCAACCTAGCGGGGCAAGCACTGGGAGGCGGGCGGTTTTTTAAGGGTTATTAGGTTTGTTTGTTCTCCGTGCAATCGAAGGCGAAAAAGAGGCTCGGCTGGTTAGGTTGGTGATAGGGGTTGGGAGTTTTTATATTCTTCTATTAAATCAAGAATTTGGTCGCAACGAAAGTTTTCAACTAAGTTTGTGATGGCTGTGGCAAGAGGTGTGTGGTGGGGGGGAAGTTCGCTGAGGAGTTCAATAATTTTTTCGTCGTCTATGGAGAGGGCGGCGTTATAAAGTTCGTCGATCCATTGTTCGGGGATGTTGTTTAAGGAGGAGGCTTGGAGGGTAAATGAGGTGTTGGTGGTTTGGGTTTGGGTGTTTGGTTGTGTGGTGTTTTGTGGGGCGTTGGTTGGGGTTGGTTGTTGATAGGTGTATTGAACTCCGAGATATTTTGTCATTTTTTCGAGGATGACTTCTTCTCTGAAGGGTTTGGCGACAAAATCTTGGCAGCCGGCGGATAGTACGATGGATTTTTCTTCTTCAAAGGCGCTGGCGGTGAGGGCGATGATGACGGTGGCTTGTCCTTTTAAATGACTTTTGATTTGTTTGGTGGCTTCGTAACCGTCCATGACTGGCATTCTCATGTCCATCCAAATTAAATGGGGTTCCCATTCTGACCAAATTTCGATGGCTTTGAGGCCGTTTTCTGCTTCTTTGGCTTTAAATCCGAGGCTTTCTAATAGTTTGACGAGTAAGAGGCGACTTTCGAGGCGGTCGTCTACGACTAGGATGCGATATTCTGGTTGGTTTGGGGCGATGCTGATGGCTCGTTGTTTGGTTGTGGTGGCTTGAATTTCGATGGAGTGTACTGGTTCTGTTTGGATGTGAAATTTGAATATTGTGCCTTGATTAAGGATGCTGCTGACGGATATATCGCCGTTCATTAGTTTAATAAATTGGCGGCTGATGGGTAATCCGAGGCCGGTTCCTTCTTGGGATTTTCTGCCGCTTTCGGTTTGGATGAATGGTGTAAATAGTTCTGTGATTTCGTCGGTGGCGATGCCGGGGCCGCTGTCTTCTATTTCAAATAATATGGTTAGTAACTCGGCATAATTTTGGGGGGATGATTGTTTTTTGGCGCGGAGTATTACGCCGCCTTCTGTGGTGAATTTGATGGCGTTTCCTAATAGGTTGAGGAGGATTTGGCGGAGTTTGCTTTCGTCGGTGTTTATGTATTGGGGGAGGTCGGGGGAGAGGTCAAAGATTAGCTGGAGGTGTTTTTTTTGGGCTTGTAAGCGGAGCATTTCTTCGAGGGTTTTGAGGAGTTGGTAGAGGTCGAAGGGGTTTTTATCTAGTGTGATTAACCCAACTTCTATTTTTGACATTTGGAGGATGTTGTTGATGAGGTTGAGGAGGTGTTCTCCGCTACGGCTGATGATTTCTAGTTGTTGTTGGTGTTCGGGTTTGAGGGTGGTGTCGCGGGTTAAAAGTTGGGTGAATCCTAAAATTGCGTTGAGGGGGGTTCGCAATTCGTGGCTCATGTTTGAGAGGAATTGGCTTTTGGCGCGGTTGGCTTTGTCGGCTTCTTCTTTTGCTTTTTGAAGGGCGATTTCTGTGATTTTTCTTTGGGTGATATCTTGGCTAACGGAAATGACGCAGGTTTCACCGGCTATTTCGATGATTTCTGCGGAGAGTAGGCCGGTTTTTATTTGGCCGTTTTTGGTGCGAAAGTCGAATTCATAGTTATGAATGGAGCCGTTTTTTTGTAAGGCTTGAAAAAGACCTATACGGTCTTTTAAGTTGACCCAAAAGCCTAGTTCAAGGGCTGTGTGACCGATGAGTTCTTGGGGGGTATAACCGAGGTTTTGGCAAAAGGCGTCGTTGACTTCTAAATGACAGCCATCGCTGAGGCGGGTAATGGTAATTGGGTTGGGGGAGTTTTTGAAGGCTTTGGCAAATTTTTCTTCGGAAAGACGGAGGTCTGCTGTGCGTTGTTCGACTAGGTTTTCTAGTTGTTGATTGAGCCGTTGGAGGGTGAGGTTTTGTTGGGCTATTTGCTTTTCTTGGGCGTAGCTGCGGAGGGCTTCTTTGACGGTTAGGGAGAGGTCTTCGGGTTGCCAGGGTTTGGGGATGTAGCGGTATAGTTTGGCGTATTTGATGGCGTTGCTGACGGCGGCGAGATCGGCTTGGCCGGTGAGTAAGATTTTGAGGGTTTGGGGGGAGCAATTGTGGACTTGTTTTAAGAATTCATCTCCTTTGATTCCGGGCATGAGATAGTCGGAAATGATGACGGGAATTTCTCGCTTTTCTTGCAGGAGTTCTTCGAGCAAGTCTAGGGCGTCTTGGCCGGTTTCGCAGGTTTCTATAAAGTAGTTTTCTGAGAGGTTTTTTTTGAGTTCTATTTTTAAGCTTTGTAAGATGGTGGGTTCGTCGTCTACGCAGATAATTATGGGTTTGTTCATGGTTTTTCTAGGCCGTTTTTTATGGTGTTGACTAATACTTGGTTGTCCCAGGGCTTATGCAGGCAGGCGTAGAGGTTTGCTTGTTCTTTTACTCTTTGAATGGCGCTTTCGTCGGCTTGGCCGGTGAGCATTACTTTGATGATGTTGGGATATTTTTCGTGAACTTTTATTAGAAATTCGTCGCCTTTTATTCCGGGCATTAACCAGTCGGAAACGATGACGAGGATATCGGTTTGGTCTTGTTTGAGTTCTTCGATGATTTCTAGGGCTTCGTCGGCGCTTTCGGCGACTTCGTAGAGGTAGGCGTTGCCGAATTCTTTTTTGAGTTGGATTTTCAGGCTATTGAGAATGACTGTTTCATCATCGACGCAGAGGATGGCAGGTTTGGGCATCGTTTTTGTGAGTGCAGTGTTAAGGGGGTTGGCTCGGTTTTTTGGTTTAAGGAGATTTTAGCAAATGGTTGGAAAATAAAGGGTTTTGTGGGATAGTTTTTTTGTTTTGCTGCTTAACGGGGGTTAGATGGGCAACCAAATGGTAAATGTGGTTTGGCCTGGTTGACTTTCGACGGTGATTTTTCCGCTGTGTTTTTCGATAATTTTGCTAACAATATCTAATCCTAAACCTGTGCCTTCACCGGCCGGTTTTGTAGTGAAAAATGGCTGAAAAATTTTCGGCATAATTTCTGGGGGAATTCCGGGGCCATTATCGGTAAAGCTGATGGCTATATTTTGGGCTTGTTTTTGGATAGCAATTTCCAAGACTCCTTTATAGTCCATTGCTTGAATAGCATTGTGAATTAAGTTTGTCCAAACTTGATTTAGTTCGTCAGGGTAACACAAAATTGGCGGCAAATTTGGTTCATAGTTTCGGATCAGTTCTACTCCTTTTTTTAGGTAGTTGGAATATAATGTCAAGACTGTTTCTATGCCTTCGCTAACAGGGATGAGGGTTTTTTCTTCGGAAGAAGAAGAACGGCTATAAGTTTTTAAAGCAAAGACTATTTTGGCGGCTTTGTCTGTGGCTAAAAGAATTGTATCTGTGCTTTTTTGTAAGGTTGATATTTCATAAATTTTTTGTAAAATTTCTGGGCTTTCAGGTTGCTGTAAAAAAGGCAAAAATGAGTCTAGTTTGTCATAACAATTGAGGTCTACGAGGGTATCGGCAACGATGTCTGAGTTGGGGATGCTGTGGTCTTCAAGGCGGGAGATTAAAGCTTTTCTGAGTTGGCGTTTTTCTTTGGTAGAAAGCGGTGGCGAGATTTGGCGAGATTGTTCTAGGATAGCTGAGAAGTAATATAAATTTTCTGATGTTATCTCTTGAAAAAATTCGGGCAATTTCAAGGAATTTTTTTGAAAGAAATCATCAATATTTTGGGCGGAGGATCGAATTGCTCCCAAGGGTGTATTGACTTCATGGGCGACACCGGCCACAACTTGACCAAGGGCTGCCATTTTTTCTGATTGAATTAGTTCTTGTTGGGTTGTTTGCAAGTTTTCTAGGGCTTGGGATAATTCTTGGGTTCGTTCTGCAACTTGCTGTTCTAAAATACGGTTATATTCTGCTAATAATTTTTCGGCTTTTTTGCGAAGGGTGATGTCTGTAAATGCGGCAATGGCATATAAAACTTCGCCTTGTTCATCACAAATCGGAGTGGCCCAAACTTCAAGGGGAATACTTTGATTTTTTTGGCGAATTTCCATATCTTCAATGCGTGTACATTGTCCTTTTAAGGCACAAAAAAGGGGGTCGTTTTCTTGGGGATAAATTTCTCCTGTTTCAATATGATAGGCTTGATAAATCTCTCGTAAGTGGTCATAATTCTCGTCTTTGGTAATGCCTCGACCGAGTAATTCTGTAGAGCGAGAGTTAGCGTAGTAGGGATTGCCGTGTTTATCAATAATAAAGATGCCTATCGGCAAGGCTTCTAAAAATTGCCTGATTTTCTGTTCGCTTTGTTGTAATTCGTTAAAAGACTCTTGTAGGCGTTTTGCCATTTCGTTAAAAGAATCGCCAAGGGTTCCCAGTTCATTTTTTTTGCGAATTTGGACGCGAGTATTCAATTGCCCGCTACTCATTTGGGAGGCTGCTTTTGTTAAAAATTGGAGGGGAATTATAATAGATTTAGCAAAAGCCAGGCTGACAAAAACTGCTAATAATGTGCTAAAGCCGGTAGCGCTAACCATCACTAAAATCATTCTTATAACCGGCTCATAAGCTTCTTTTGTGGGTAACTCTACGACAACTAACCACTGCATCCGCCGTACTAGGGTTGCACTTCCCAAAACTTGTTTACCATTTAATCCTTGATAAATTATTGGGGGTTGATTGGTTGCAGAAACGGCAGTTTGAAATAAGGTTTTAACAAAAGGTTGATCTTTTAAAGTTTGGGTTTTAAAGTTGTTGAGATTGGTGTCTTTTTTTGCGATCAATACGGCGCGGTTATCGAGAATGTATGTGTAGCCGGTTTTGCCGACAAGGGTTCGAGAAAGAATATGATCAAGAAAATTGAGATTTATTTTGCCAAACAAAACGCCGGCAATTTGGGAATTGCGGTTGCGGATAGGAACGGCTAAGGTTACAGTTGTTAGGTTAGTTTTTGGATCAAATTCTACAGGACTGATGTAGTTTTGGCCTTTAGTAAAGGTCAGATTAAATAACTTTGAATCTGATAAAATTTTAGTAATTTCTGGACTTGCTAAAGACAATGGCTCATAGGGCGACATGGCCTCAATAATTTGATTTTTTTCGTTTAAAATTCCCGCCATTTCATAAGCGCTATTGCTATTTACTAAGCCTTCTAAAATCCTGCGTTGGGTGTCTTCATCAAACTCTGCCAGCCCATTCAACTCTGATAAATAATTAAGTTGACGTTGTAATCTATCCAAATAAGCTCTAATTTCTCCGGCGGCTTTTTCTACGGAGGTTTGTTGCAACAGTTTTGTTTGTTCCGCCTGTTGTTGCCATGAGAGATATGTCAGCGCACCTCCTACCAAAAGCACGCTAAAAACTGTGAGGGATACTAAACCATAACGCAATTGATTGGTAATGGAGCGCATTTGATTTAACCTGTTTTTTAAAATTTTTGCTGGATTTATTGTTACTCACCCCAATTATTTAATGTTTGCTTCCACACGGCATCTTCAACCCAAATTCGCTTAGGTAAGAACCCCAAACGATAAAAGGTTTCGGCAATGCGTTGCTGCTCTTCGACGGCGCGATATTCCATCGGTAAGGCTTCAAATCGACGAGCTTTTGTTAATTTTAATGCAATATTCGGTTCAATCTTAGCGTTGCTGCTGAGAACTTCTGCTGCGGCTTCTGGCTGTTCGGTGGCCCACTGGCCAACTTGGCGCGATTCTTCCATAATAATTCTGATGAGTTGACTTTGGTTTTCTGCAAAAGATCGGCTGGCTAAATAAAAGTTTTTGTCATTCATCAATCCTTGAGAATTGGTTAGCAAACGCACCGGCATGGTGTCTTGTAATTCTCCTAAAAAAGGGTGCCAGCCAATCCAAGCATCAACCTTGCCTTGTTTAAAAGCTTCTTGGCCTTGCAGCGGTGGTAAATCTACAAAATTAACATCATTTAAACTTAAATCGGCTTTAAGTAAGGCGCGAATTAATAAATAATGACTCGCAGTTTTTGCGGGGGCTGTAATTTTTTTGCCTTTGAGATCGGCTAAGGTTTGAATAGGAGAATTTTGGCGGACTAAAATCCCAATACTATCGGGCAAAGACGGATCGTAACCGATATAAACTAAGGGAATATCGTTAGCTTGAGCAAAAATTGCTGGCACAACACCGGCATACCCCATATCAATTTTTCCCTCTCCCAAGGCTGCCAAAATCGGCGGGCCGGCGGCAAATTCTGTCCATTCCACAGAATAACCCAATCGGGAAAGACGTTTTTCTAAATTGTGGCTGATTTTTAAATACAAAAAAGTGCCGTGTGGTTGATGACCAATACGGACAACTTTCGTGAGTGCCGGTGAGTTGCTAGGGGTTGTTTTAGAGTGATTTTGCTGGAAAATTTTGGGAATAAAAATCAAGCTGAAAGAAAGAGAAACTCCAACAACAAAGGCAATAAACCGTCGTTTTTTCATATAAAAACACTTAAAAATTATGCGTTTTTGGTGGGCCTAGCCCACCCTAATTTATCCCGGCAGGGTGAAATAAAAAGTTGAGCCTTCACCTACTTGAGATTCTACCCAAATGCGACCTTGATGGCGTTCGACAATTTTCTTACAAATTGTCATACCGATGCCGGTGCCGGGATACTCATCATAATTGTGCAAGCGCTGGAAAAGTTCAAAAATTTTATCAAAGTTTTGAGTTTCAATGCCAATGCCATTATCGTGAATGCAAAACACCCACTCGCTTTGTTTTTGTTCTGCCGATATTTTGATTTTTGGAGAAACATCAGGCCGGTGAAACTTAATACCATTGCCAATTAAATTTTGAAATAACCGCAGCAATTGAGTTTTATCAGCCATCAAAACCGGCAATTCCGAATAATCAATAACCGCTTGATTACCCGCAATTTCTTCCTGCAAATTCTCCAAAACTTCTTGCAAAACCTGAAGACAATCTGTTGGCTCAAACTCTGATTTACCTTTGCCAACCCGCGAATAAGCAAGCAAATCTTCAATAAGCTGTTTCATCCGCATACCGGCAGCAACAATTTGATTGATATAACGCGAACCTTTATCCCCTAAAATTTCACCATATTTCCATTCCAACATATCCGCATTGCCCACAATCACTTGCAAAGGCGACTGCAAATCATGGGAAGCAATATAAGCAAATTGTTCTAACTCAGCATTAGAGCGTTTTAACTCCTCATTCGCTTGCAACAATTCCTGCTGAGCTTTTTTGCGGGCATTAATTTCTTGTAAAAGTTGTAAATTTTGCTGCATCAATTGCATATTTTGTTGACTAATGCGCTGTTGTTGGCGTTGAATGGTGAGTTGGTTTTCAACTCGTGCCAAAACTTCTTGAAGATGAAAAGGCTTTGTAATATAATCCACCCCTCCAACTTCAAAAGCTTTTACCTTATCCATCGCCGTATCAAGAGCGCTCAAAAAAATCACTGGAATTTGGCGAGTTTTCGCATCCGCTTTCAGCTTTTCACACACCTCATAGCCGCTAAGATCCGGCATCATAATATCAAGTAAAATTAAATCCGGTGGATGAGAAGAAGCTGCCGTAAGTGCCAGTTTGCCATTAATTGATTTTCGCACCTGATAGCCTTGCTCGGTGAGCATTGTTGATAAAAGCCGCAGGTTATCGGGGGTATCATCTACCACTAAAATATCTGCTTTAGCAGTGAGGTCAGAAAGATATTCACTCATTTTTTTTCCCAAGAATTTATTTGATAAGTTTGTCCACATTCAAAGGAAGAGCGATTTTAAACTCTGCCCCTTGTCCGGGTATTGAAAAACAGTTTAACTGACCGCCATGAGCTTCCACAACAATTGAATAGCTAATAGACAGCCCCAAGCCGGTGCCACGCCCTACAGGCTTTGTAGTAAAAAAAGGGTTAAAAATTTGGTTTTTTACCTCCTCACTTATTCCCATACCATTATCAGAAATATTTACCACAACTAAATCATTTTCCTCCAACTTAGTACAAACTGTAATCAGGGGGTTTTTATCCACAAAAAAGCCCTTTTGTATTGCTTCTTCCAGGGCATCAATAGCATTAGCTAAAATATTCATAAACACTTGGTTAATTTCCGCCGGATAGCAAGTAATTCGGGGTAGTTCAGCAAAACGCTTAACGACCTGAATTTTGGATTTTCCCGACTCATTAATCAGGCGACTTTGCAGCAAAATTAAAGTGCTATCAATTCCCTCATGGAGATCCACCGGCTTCACCTGCGCCTGATCCAGCCGCGAAAAATTTTGTAGTGATCGAATAATATTGCGGATGCGTTCTACCCCGACTTTCATTGATTCAATTATCTTTTCCAAATCTCCCTTCACATAAGCTAAATCTAGCAATTCCAAAGCTTCCTCAATGGCTGGAGTTTGGTGCGGATATTCCACCTGGTAAAGCCCAATCAAATCCATCAAATCTTGCATATATTGATAAGCATGGTTAATATTACCCCCAATAAACGTAACCGGATTATTAATTTCGTGAGCCAGTCCCGCCACCAACTGTCCCAAAGACGACATTTTTTCAGTTTGTACCAATTGCGACTGAGTGCGTTTTAGTTCTTGTAAAGCTTCCTGAAATTTCTCTCTTTGAGCTTTTAACAAAAGCTCGGTTTCCTGGCGTTCTTGAATTTCTTTTTGCAGCCAAATGTTTTGCGCTTTTAATTGTTTTTTTTGTTGCAAAATCGTCAATTGATTTTCCACCCGTGCCATCACTTCTTTAACTTGAAAAGGTTTAGTGATATAGTCAGCCCCACCGCAATCAAAAGCTTTCATCTTATCAGCCACATCATCCAAAGCACTTAAAAAAATCACTGGAACGTCACAAGTAATCGGCGAAGCCTTCAACTGCTGGCAAACCTCATAGCCATCCATTTCTGGCATCATAATATCCAGCAAAATTAAATCTGGAGGATGAGAAGCAGCCGCCAGCAAAGCTAATTTACCACTAATCGCTTTCCGCACTTCATAGCCCCGCTCATTCAACAAATTGGACAACAAACGCAGATTAATCGGCGTATCATCTACAACTAAAATATCCATTTTGTCCGCATTTACTTGATTATTAATCATAAGCTTTATTGTATTAAAATTTTATCAAAATAAGGTCATAAAAAACTATCCAGCATCGGGGGTAAATTCGATAGCTATCACTTGATTGCGCCCCTGTTGTTTAGCCCGATAAAGCGTCCGATCAGCAACTTCTATTAACTCAGTTAAATTGCCTTGCGGCTGAGGAATCGTCGTCGCAACACCCACAGAAATTGTCACATATTCGCAAACAGAGGAATCAGGATGAACAATCATCAAACCCCTAACGTGAGCATGAATTTTTTTAGCCACCTCTAACGCTTCCGGCAACTCAAACGGCAAAATCACCGCAAATTCTTCGCCGCCAATTCGCGCCGCTAAACCCTCCGGTTTGTGCGCTGCATCAATTGCCCCGGCAATATTTTGCAAACACTCATCTCCCGCCTGATGACCATAGGAATCGTTATAACGTTTAAAAAAATCCACATCGCATAAAATCAAAGACAGCGCCTTTTGATTAAGTGTTTGTCGCAACCATTCACTGGCCAAATATTCATCAAACCGGCGTCTATTTGCCAAGCCGGTTAAACCATCCAAATTAGAAAGACGCTGCAACTCAAAATTAGCCGCCTCAAGCTGCCCCAACAACTCAGCTTGCTCAATTGCAATCCCCACCTGATCCGAAAGAGCACAAAGAAACTCAATTTCCCAAGGTTGCCAATTTCGCTTTGTTTCGCACTGTTGAGCCACCAGTAACCCCCATAAAAAACAACTCGGCACCACCTCAGAATTTTCTTGCCAAAATTTAAGTTTTCTTTGAGAGCAAGCTACCTCCGCTTGACTCTGCCGCGCAAAAGCAATCGGAATCGCAAGCTGAGATTGTACCTCCCACTCTTCCAACCAACTTTTTACCCCCCCCGATAGCCCGGCAATGTTAACATCTTCAATCGCTCTAATATCCAGCGAACAGCAATTTTCTAAGCACCCCGCCATCTCGATCAACAACGATTGATTTACCGACGTTCCTAACATTTTTATTGCATCATTAGAGCTTGCTTCCACAACAACTTTATAAAGCTCTTTCCCATGCTTTCGATAAATTAGCACGCGGTTTGTTCTGAGAAACTGACGAACTTTTGTCACCGTCGTATGCAGAATATCCTCTAAACGTAAAGACTGACGAATTTGCTTAACAATCGAACTAAGTAAACGCTCTTGTTCATTTTGCAACCACAAATTTTGCTCCGCCACCAAACGCTCAGTAATATCCGTTGCCACCCCCAATACACCGTCTGGTTTTCCGTCCAGCGACAACAGCGGTTTTTTGATAATTTGAAACCAGCGAACTTCGCCGGTGATAGAAGTAAGCGGCTGTTTATAAATTATTTTTGGTTCCGTCATTTCGCTCACTTCTAAATCCTCTTCAACCAACCATTCCAAACACGGTTTATTAACCTTTAAATCAGCATCCGTTTTGCCGACAAATTCTGCAACCTTCATTCCATAAAAATTTGCTAATGCTAGATTCACCAGGCTGTATATCCCCTCATTATTTTTTACGAAAATTAAATTTGGATTCGTATCAATAACCGCCGCCAAAAACTCCTGATTTCTGTGCAAGGCAGACTCAGCATTTTGCCGCGCTAAAATTTCCTCTTGAAGCCGCGCATTTCGCTCACTCAATATATTTTTTTGACGCACTATCGTTAACTGTGTTTCAATTCGGGCTATCACTTCTTCAACCTGAAAAGGCTTTGTAATATAATCTACGCCACCAACTTGAAAGCCTTTAATTTTATCAACAACATCATCCAAAGCACTCAAAAAAATTACCGGAATTTCCGAAGTATCGGGCGAAGATTTTAGCTTTTCACAAACCTCATAACCACTAATATCCGGCATCATAATATCTAGCAAAATTAAATCGGGCGGTGCAGAATGAGCAGCACTCAACGCCATTTTGCCATTTGTCACCCGGCGTAATCGATAGCCGCGACTCTGCAAGATGCTCGCAAGTAAACGCAAATTTTCTGGCACATCATCTACCACTAAAATATCCGGTTTCTTGACATTCCCTGAATTATTGTTCATAACACTCGTGGTCTAGTTAAATCTATAATTGTATCCAAGCGAAAATTATTTACCAAATCCATGAGACTTTCCGCAAGGTAGGAATGTTCTTTCGGGATTTGCTCAAGAAGCACAAAAATTTGCTTTTCAAACGCTGATTCTGCAAAGGCGTGCAATTGTGCCAACCACTCCGCCGGCATCACTGCCAAATCCTGCTCAGTCAGAGAGCGGACGCATTCAGAATTAGCCCCATCAGAGTGATTCACCTCCTCATAGATATAGCGTACCCCTAAGTGATGGCGTAACTTGTCAAAAATTATTTCAGAACGAAAAGGTTTACTAACAAAATCATCACAGCCTGCCGCTAAAATCAAAGAGCGATCCTCTTCAAAGGCATCCGCCGTCAAAGCAATAATCACCGTCGCCTCACCCGCCGCCGTTGCCTTAATTTTTTTAGTCGCCTCATAGCCATTCATCACCGGCATCCGCATATCCATCCAAATCAAATGCGGCTGCAAGCTTTTTGCCAACGAAACAGCCTCAACACCATTGCTCGCCTCACACACCTCAAAGCCGACATCCGCCAACAAATTCCTCAACAAATACCGACTTTCAAAACCATCATCCACCACCAAAATCCGATACAGGGGCTGATCTTTAGCCAAACTAATAACTTGACGCGGCACACTCTTTTCTTCAATCTCTACCTTATCTGCCGGAGAAAACGGGATATAAAACTTAAAAATTGTTCCCACACCCTCCTGGCTACTAACCATAATATCCCCTTTCATTAACTGCAAAAACTTGCGGCTAATTGCCAAACCCAACCCAGTACCCTGCTGCGATTTTCGACCGGCTTCTGTTTGTCCAAATGGTTGAAACAACAAAGGTAATTCCTCTGCCGCAATTCCGGGGCCGGTGTCTTCTACTTCAAACCATATTTTGTCACCAGCATTAGGCGATTGCCCCCCGCTCAAAACATCATTTTTTGTCTCAATTCTTACCCGTAAAATTACTTCCCCTTCTGCCGTAAACTTAATCGCATTCCCCAACAAATTTAGCAAGATTTGCCGTAACTTTGCCTCATCGCTCTGCACATATTCCGGCAGGCATTCCTGGCAATTAAAAATTAAATTCAACTTCTTATTAGATGCTTTTATCCTCAAAAATTCATGCAAATTAGTTAACACTTCATTTAAATTGAAACTTGTCAAATTTAACGTAATTTTACCCGCTTCAATTTTCGACATCTCCAAAATATCATTAATTAGCTCCAACAAATACTCACCGGCCCGATTAATAATTTGTAATTTTTCTTGATGTTCTGCCCCCAAACTAACATCCCGGTTCATCAATTGTGTAAATCCCAAAATCGCATTCAGAGGCGTTCGCAATTCATGGCTCATATTCGCCAAAAACTCACTTTTAGCCCGATTTGCCACCTCAGCCGCTTCTTTCGCCACCGTCAATTCCTGGGCCTGAATTTGCGTTTGTTTTAACAATTCCGCCTGCTGCAAAGCCACCCCCAACTGAGCGCTAACATAACCCAGCCACTTCACCTCATTTTTTGTCCACTGGCGAGTCTTCGTATTTTGAAAAGCACTCAACAAACCCCACAACTTATCCCCCTGAAAAATACTAAACACCGCCAAAGACTTAACACCAAACTTCTCTAAAACCTGCCTGTGACAGTCACTAAAACTAGCTTGCTCAATATCATCAACAATCAGAGATTCCCCAAACCGAAATCGACCACCTTTTAGAGCCTTTAAATAACTATCTTCCCAACTACTCCCCAGCAGAGTCGGCCATCCTTCCGCACGAGATTCAAAAATAAAATCCCCTGAAAAATCAGGGCGAAACTTATAAATCGTCACCCGCTCTACCCCCAACACCAAACGAACCTCATTCACCGCCGTAGAAAAAATAGTTTCCACATCCAAAGAAGCGCGAATCTTCTCAATCACTTCGGTAATAGCGTGTTCCCACTGTAAGGTTTCCCGCAAAGCCTCTTCTGCTTCCTTGCGAGCCGTAATATCCGTCCAATACCCAATACACTCAATAGCATTACCGGCCTGATCGTAAATCAATTTAACTTGATCATAAACCCATCTATAGTTGCCATCTTGATGCAAAAACCGATACTCATTAGAAACATATCCTTCCTCAAACAAAACTCCTAACTTTTCAAACACATTCCCCACATCATCCGCATGAATATTACGCTTCCAAAACCAGGAATTTTCTACAAATTCTCGCGCTTCATAGCCCATCAAACCCTTAACATTATCACTAATAAACGTCGCCCCAAAATCCCCCCCAGTTTCACAGGTATAAATCACCGCAGGGCTTGCCGTCAGCAAATATTGCAACCGTTCTTTTGCCACCAAAAGCTCCAACTCCACCTTTTTGCGCTCAGTTATATCGACATGAGTACCCACCGCGCGCACAATTTTCCCCTGATCATTCCAAATTCCAAAACCCCGGCTGAGAATCCAAATATACTCCCCATTTTTGTGTCGCATTCGGAAGGTCGCCTCATATTTCGGAATTTTTTTATTAAAATATTGCCAAATCCCACGCAAAATTTGCGGGCGGTCTTCCGGATGAATTAAATCTAACCAAGCCTCAATCCCCGTCCCAATTTCCCCCTCTTCATAGCCCACCATTTCACTATTACGGGGCGAAGAATAAACAGAGTCGGTTTCCAAATTCCAATCCCACAAACCATCATTTGCCCCTTGCATCGCCAGCTTAAAACGTTCCTTACTACTTTTCAATTCTTCTTCAATGCGTTGCCGTTCCAATTCCGCACCGGCCCGCGCCGCAAAAATTTTTAAAATTTCCTCAAACCCCTGCTGCCACCATATCGGTTTGACATCCAAAACCGCCAAAATCCCCAAAGTTTTCCCCTCGGAATTTACCAGCGGAATCCCTAAATAACTTTGAGCATTTAACTTAGACGCTCCTAGACTATCGGGAAATAAACTTTGCATAGTATCAGCACAATGAAGAATCCCCCCCTCGTTGACAACTTTTTCACAAGGACTTCCCTTCAAGTCATACTCAAAATACTCTCCCCACGTTTCCCCTTGCCAAAACGCTAAACTTTTAAGTAGCTGCGGATTGTCTTCGGCTATTTCCACAATTAAAGCATAGCGAACGCCCATAATTTCTGCTAAAAACCGCACACAAGACCGCATAAAATTATCACCAATCGCGCTTGCCGTTCCCTCGACAATTAACTTTAGCGCTTGTTCTCTTTGTTTGCGTTCACTAATATCCATAATAGTGCCAAACAATTTAACCGGCACTTTTGCCTTATTTAAAATTGCTTCTAAGCGCGTTTCAATATGCCGCACTTCCCCACCCCTGACAATTTTTACATCAAATTCCAAAGGTTTCCCATCCTCAAATGCTTTTTGAAACATGGTTTGCCACAAAAGCCGATCCGAAGGGTGAATAAACTCTTCTAATTGAGTCGGAGTTGGTTCGCTCTCGTTACTATCCAGCCCAAAAACATGAAACACTTCTTTTGACCAACAAATTTTGTTTGTTTGGCGATCAAATTCCCAATTACCAATATGAGCAACTCGTTGAGCCGCTGCCAGCGAAGCCTCACTTTTTTGCAAAGATGCAATTAATTTTGCCTTTTCTTGTTCCGCAACTTTCAGATGCGTAATGTCACGGGAAATCACCAAAACAGACTCGACTAAATTATTTGCTCCCCATTCGGGAACCGAGCGAGAAGAATAGAAACAAACCCCAAATCCCGACTTCAATTCATACTCGATCACCTGCTCAGTGCCGGTGTCAAAAACTTTTTGAAGCGTCGTTTCCCACATCTCCACTAAACTCAGCGCTATGCCTACCTCTCTAGTCGTTTTACCAATTATTTCTTGTCCAGAAAAACCCGTAATTTTTTCAAAAGCTGGGTTGACATAAAGATAGCGATATTGCCGGTCAAACCGCATAATCAAATCCGGCACATTTTCTACCAAAGTGCAGAATTCTTGTCTTTGCCGGAGTAGGGCAACTTCTGCAAGTTTCCGCTCCGTAATATCGCCCACAGAGCCAACCATCCGCACCGCAACCCCAAATTCATCCCACAAGGCTTGAGCCCGCAACCGCACCCAAATATAATCTCCCTTTTTCCTTTGAATGCGGTGTTCTGTACTAAAATAAGGCGTTAATTTCTCTAAATGTGCTTGCAAACTCGCCATCACCCCCTCAACATCTTCGGGATGAATGCGATTCTTCCATTCCAGTTGTTGATTCGTCCATTCGCCCTCTGCATAGCCCAACATTTCTAACCACCGGCCAGAAAAAAACATTTTTCCTGTGGTAATATTCCAATCCCAAATTCCCTCATTCGTTCCCCTCAAAGCTAACTGCCAGCGCTCCTCACTTTCCTGCAAGGCTTTTTCCGTTTCTTTGCGTTCTGTAATATCCTTTGCTGTCACAAATAAACACTTATTTTCATCAACTAAAATCGGTTCGGTTGACAGCAAAGCCGTTCTAATTTCCTTGGAGCCACTACATACATCAACTTCATAGTTGCGTAAAACTTTGTTGGTTCGCAAATTCTTGGCAATTTTTCCCCAGTCTTGCACATTTGCTAACAGTTTTAATTTCCTGCCAGTGAAACCAATCACCTCACTGCGCTGATATCCAAAATACTGACAAAAACTATCATTCACTTCTAAAATTTTCCCTTGAGGAAACGTAAGAATAACGATAGGATCAGGAGCAACGCGAAAGGCAGAAGCAAGTTTTTGTTCTGAAGATTGTTGTGCAGCTTGGGCGACTTTTCGCTCTCGTGCTTCCAGAGCTAAAGACACCAAATCTGCCACCGAACGGGCAAAGTTTTGATCGGCGGCGCTCCAGTGGCGCAGGTTGCCGGTGTGTTCTAAACACAAAACGCCCACCGTTTTTCCAGCCAATCTCAAGGGAGTATCAAGCAGAGAAGTGATGCCGGTGGGGAGCAAATAACAATCTGTAAATTCTCGTGTTCTTACATCTTTACAAGCATCATCGGCAGCAATGAGTTTTTCTTTTTGCAAAGCTTGAAAATAGGTAGGAAAATCCGCAGCTTGCAGTTCCATGCCTTGGCTGTGCCGGTGGGGCGTTTTCTCAAATAAATCTAAGCATTGTATTTTTGTTTGAGCGTTGTCATAAAGCCACACACTAGCGCGTTCAACTTCAATATTTTGTGCCGTTGTTTCTGTAATTTCCCAAAGTGCTGATTTTAAATTTCCTTGGTTGAGAGCCGGATTTTTAGCAAGTTTTATTAAAATGGAATTTTGTTTAAGCAGTCGTCGGGCGCTAAAGCGAAGTGCTTTTTCGGCTTGGATGCGTTCTTGAATTTGCTGCTGCAAACGAGCATTTTCTGCTGCCAATTGTTTTTGCAAGCGCACCCGCTGCAATTGATTTTCAACTCGCGCCACTATTTCTTCCGGTTCAAAAGGTTTGGTTATATAATCGGCTCCACCCATCGAAAAAGCTTTAACTTTGTCAAAAATTTCTATTAAACCGCTGATAAAAATCACTGGAATTTCTCGCGTCTGCGGGTTGGCTTTCAGGTGTTGGCAAACTTCAAAACCATCCATTTCTGGCATCATTATATCCAGCAAAATCACGTCTGGAGAGTTTGACTGAGCTATGGTCAATGCTTCTTTGCCGCTGGCTGCTATGTGGAGTTTATATGCTGTTGGCGATAAAATTGCCCTTAAAAGTTCTAAATTGTCGGGTATATCATCTACAACTAAAACAGTTTCTTGGGATTGGGTGTTCGGCTCATCAGTCATTTTAATTTCTCGCTTGTTTATGATAGAGTTACTTGGAGGATGAGACATTTATGTGAAGTTTATTTGTCAACTCTGTTGTTTTGCCGGCCCGTCGTGTTGTTAACGGGCAAGGCTAGGGGGATAGGGCTCATTAATTCCTCGCTCGTCAGGATGGCAGAGTAAGCCATAAAACATTTTTTATTGTTACGGGCTGTCTTTGGGATGGGGCAAATAGCACGGACAAGCCAAAGAGCAAAGCAATTTCATCCAGGGGCTCGAAGATGCCTTAGAGCCTTGGTAGCTTTGAAAACGTCATAAAACATAGGGCTAGTTTAGATTGGGCCTGTCTTTGTAAAAGATATCTGTTTTTATAAAAAGTTTACCAATCTTAGAGAGAAGAGGGTTGTTGAGATGGTTTTCTGTTACGTTCAACAGCGCCGGTCGCTTCTCAACTGATGCCTGTTGTTTAAATTCGTAATTTCTTTGACAAAATTCTTTCTCTAGGGGGATGGGTTTTGACTTACTATATTACTACTTCGGCAATGGCCATCGCAGTCTATATCGTTAGATATTTTTTGGCGTCAAAAAATGGCCGGTTGTTTGCCTTGGGAATTGAGTTTTTGACACTCTTGAGGTCGGGGGTTGATGGTGTTGTGTGGGAGTTGTGAATTAAAAGAACGCCGATGAGTGCAGTACATATTGTGGGTATTGGGTTAGATGGGCCGGCAGGACTAACAAAGCCGGTGCTTTTGCTGGTGGAAATGGCAACGCTTTTAGTAGGGAGCGAGTCTCACTTAAGTTATTTTCCAAATCACCCAGCACAGCGTGTGATTCTGGGAGAGATCAGCGAGGCAATTGGGGTGATACGCCCATTGCTTTCTAATCAGCCGGCACTTGAAGAGATGCAGGTGGAACCACCGCAAGAATTGATTGTGGTGTTTGTTTCGGGAGATCCGTTGTTTTTTGGCTTGGGGCGTTTGTTGCGAGCGGAGTTACCCCCAGAGAAACTTACGTTTCACCCGCATTTAAGTTGGCTGCAACTGGCGTTTAACCGCATTAAGGTGCCTTGGCAAGATGTTCGCACGATCAGCGCGACTGGTGGAGAGGTGCAGGAGTTACAGGAGGCGTTGCGCGGCAAAGCGGACAAAATTGCGGTGCTTACAAATCGCAATTGCGGGCCCCAGGCTATTGCACGGTTGCTTTTGTCTTTGGATTTGCCTTGGGTTTATGAGTTTTGGGTGTGTGAAAATTTAGGCGGTACGAAAGAGCGAGTACAGTCTTGGTTGATGTCTGACCGGCAGGCGGTGAGTGATTTGTTGGCGCGGACGTTTGATGAGTTGAGTGTGGTGGTTTTGCTGCGCCGGCCTGGGGTTTCTCCTGTTTTAGATTTGTCAAAGTTGCCGGTGTTGGGATTAGCTGATAGCACGTTTGGTGTGGAAAGCGATAGCAAAGAAAGCGACTGGCCCAAATTACGCTCAACTACCGGCGGGGCGAAGCCATTGCCGCGAGAGGTGCGACTTTTAGTGCTGCTGGAGTTGGCACCTAGTCCCGCTCAAGTTATTTGGAATGTTGGGGCCGGCACGGGGGATCTCGCTATTGAAGTCGCGCGTTTATGTCCGTCTTCGCAAGTGTATGCCATTGAAAAAACGGCAACTGCGACGGTGTTAATTGAGGAAAATTGCCGCCGCTTAAAAGTCAGCAATGTGGTTTCGATTAATGGCACCGCACCGGAGATTTTATACCGTTTACCGGCCCCCGACCGAATTTTTATCGGCGGCACCGGCGGCCAGTTGCGGTCTATTTTGGGCGTTTGCGGTTCCCAGTTAAAAACCGGCGGGGTGTTGGTGATGGCCACTGAGACGCTGGAGCGTCTTAATGATGCTTTGATTTGGGTAAACGAGCGTTCGCGGCGCTTGCCTAGTTGGAGTTACCGGCTCTTGCAAGTTAATTTATCGCGTTCTTTGCCGGTGACGGGGCAGACCCGCTATTTGCCACTTAATCCGGTCACGATTTTAACGGTTGTCCAGGGCAGTGCTTCTTGAGGTTTTCCGTTGCAGTTTTAAAGTATAAATTTTTTTCTGTTTCCCTTTCGGGTAGGCCGGTATCCCCATCTCCAGCTTTTCTGTTTCCGGCAAAAAGTGAATTATTCCGTTTTTTAAAGATTTTTTTGGTGATATTTTCGGGCGGCTGGTTCAGGAGGAAAGCTGTTTTGCTGGTTTTAGTCTTGCTCCTCCTGTCTTTTAAAAAAATCCGCCTTTGTTTCACTTGTGCAACTTCCGCACCATGTTCAGTTTTAAAATTGCGCTTGCAGCACTCAAGCATAGGGTAGAGTCAGAGGCAACCACCCTACTCTTTAGGTGATGAAAAACCCAGTCACCTTTACAGATGCGGTTGCCTCTGCCAATCCTTATATAATTGCTCGCTCAAGGCTTGCGGACACGCCGCCACTTCGAGTAATCCTCATTGTAATTCTTAACAACTAACCGGCTTAAAATTTTTTAGCTTTTTTTGGCCTTTACAAAAGCATTCTTATCTGGCTCTCAAGCATTAACTGAGCGGCCAATTCCGGGGTAAAAAGTCAGCAATCAAGGAAATTTCCCCCCGGCCAGAGCGCCTTAGAGGTGCCGGTTAGGCAAATAATTACTCTTCGTCTTCCTCTTCTTCGTCTTCGTCTTCGTCATCAAACTCTGCTTTGGAGCCATTGCGGGTACCATCGACCTGGATCAGGTGAATGTGCTTATAGCCGAGCTTAATTTCAAATTCATCACCGGCTTTTAATCCCATTGCCTCGGTGTAGGTAGAACCAATGACAATTTGCCCGTTCTTGTGAACGCTCACTCGATACGTTGGTTCTCGACCCCGGCCATCTTTTGCGCCTTCTGGGCTCAGAGGAATACCACGAGCAGCCAGCACCGCATCATAAAAATCGGTGAGATTAACGCGGGTTTGACCGCCTTTTGTACTGGTATAGTAACCACAGCGCTTTGCGGTTTCTCGGCGGGGTAGGTGCGAGAGTTCTTTTACCTTTTGAAGGAGCGCTTTACCTACAAGGGGAGCGCTTGCTGTTTCTGTCATGGCCTTAATTTTTCCTAATGAACTTTACATTGACTTCATAGAGTCTGGGGTTAATGTTTGACCCTATAAAAAATATATCCTTAAATCTCTGTTTTGTAAAAATAATTTTTTTAAAGAGTGTCTTTTGACTGCTTCTGTTAATCAGGGGGCCGTGATGTACGATTAAAGGCTGCCTTGATTTCTGACAAAACCGGCCTTGCCGCAGACATAAAAAGCCCAATTTCGCACCTTTGAGCCTCTTTGGATGGCCGGTCTTTGGGAATTTTTGTAGATATTGAAAGTAAATTCCCTCGCCAACACTACCGGCAGTTTAAACAGGAAAAGTTAAGGGAAAGACACATTGGCCGGTTTATGGGGGCCGTCAAGTTTTCTCTGTTCTAGTTGCTGAAGAGAAAATTTAACTACTTGTCATCCCTCTCTAGGAAGGTGAAGGTCAACACTTGCCCTATAAGCCAAAGTTGATTTCTCCGACAATTGTGTGGTGGGGGTAGCTTTGAGGAGCTTTTATAGGGGGGAATTTTAGCTGCTGGGGGAAGGGCTGGATTTGAGATTTTAGATGCCCCCATAGCACGATTTTCAAAGTCTTTCCCCTTTTGGGTTTTGGTAAATGGCTCTGTACTTGATTGCCGCAGAAATGTTATTATGACTTTCTTTTTTGCTTTGGGCCAATCAATGTTTGTTTTTAAATTGCCGATAAGGGTTGAAATTTTCCAACTATAGGGGAGAGGGGGGCGAAATTCAGCGCTCCTATTAATAAGGATACTGCCAGACTTTTTTGCCCCACACCGGCCCGCATTTTTGGAAATTTCATGCCTACTTAAGGGTTTTGATCACGGGCACTCAAAAATGGCCCTCGCCTCTCACTTGATTACCGGCTATGGCTTTGAGGGTTTTTTTCTCACAACCTGCATTGAGAATTTTTAGCGCGACGATGAGGGCGTAAGTGCTTTCAATTAAGGCAATTAGGCTCAAGAAAATCTCCTCATCCAAAGGCCCACTTTACCCCCTACCACCCACAAGGTCTGGACGGGTCGCTCGTAGGGGAATTGTTAAAACTCTCTGATATTTTTGGAGCCGACTTAGGGATCGCCGGCTTTATTTTTAAACTGACGCTGAAGTTGCTTAAGAGATTCATAAATTTCTGGCAGGCGGCTGGTAACTGCGGATACCTTAAGAAATTGTTTGTGGGGTAAGGCGGGAGTTCCTGAGACAATCTCTCCGGGGGCAATGTCGTTATGAATTCCTGCTTTGGCTGAGGCAATTGCTCTATCCCCGATTTTGGCTTGATTGGCAATCCCTACTTGACCGGCCAAAATAACATTGTTGCCAATTTTTACGCCGCCGGCTAATCCTACTTGGGCAGCAAATGCACAGTTTGAGCCAATTTTACACCCGTGACCAATTTGTACTAAATTGTCAATTTTTGTGTTGTGTCCGACGCGGGTTTCTCCGACTGCGGGCCGGTCAATTGTAGTATTACAACCGACTTCTACTCTGTCTTCTAATACTGTGCGTCCCGATTGCTGCATTTTGTACCATCCTGTCGCTGTTGGCACAAAACCAAACCCTTCTGCTCCTATCACGGCTCCACTATGAATGACGCAATCTGATCCAATGCTTGTACGTTCGTGAATTGTGCAGTTGGCGTGTAAAATTGTCCGCTCTCCTATTTCTACATCGGGATAAATCACGACGTTGGGATGGATGCACACACCGCTGCCAATTTTTACTCCAGATTCTATGACAACACCGGCCCCAATAGATACTTTTTCGCCAATTTCTGCACTCGGATGAATTTCTGCACTCGGATGAATTTTTGGGGCTGGGTGGTAAGGTTGATAAAACAATCTAATTGCTTTGGCAAATAATAATCTCGGATCACCTGTACTTATCCACGCAATGCCCCGCTCGGTCGCTGCGGCTATCAGTTGTTGATCTTTTGGCAAAATTAATGCTGTTGCTGATGTTGTGGCTAATTGCTTTCCAAATTTTGAGCCTTCTATATAACTAAGGGTGCCGGTGTGCGCTTCGTCAACTGCTGTCACCCCTGTAATTTCTGGGTCTCCTATTGCGGTGCTACTCAAGCTATTATTGTGGGCACTTTCGCCAAGTTTTTCTATGATATAGCTAAATTTCATGGGCAGACGTTAAGCGGTGGGCCTAATAAGGGGGAAATCGTTATCGGGATTTTTATTAAATGTGATGCCGGTGTAGCGCTTTTAAAACGCTTCCGCTGCAATGGTATTTTTTAAAGTACCACTTTTTCCTCTATTAGCATACGGGAGAGGCTATTTTATTTTTTTAAAAAATTAGTTGTGTTGGAATTGCAGGCAAAGGCTGTCGTCTCCGTTTGCCTCTTTGCGTTCTCGTTTACGTTTTCAGGGGCTTTTTCAAGACGCACCGGCCCCTCTGTTTTTTGATTTTGCTTTACACTCACCTGCAAACCTGGGTTGATTTTTGATTGTAGATTCAAGCTTAGAAACTTTCACAACTTCTGTGCATCCCCCCAAACTCATCCCCGGTGTCGCCCAGACAATTTCCAGCTTTTTATAAAATTTCTTACTATTCTGGCAACAGCATTAACAAAAAACTATCACAAAAGCATAAAAATGTTTTAACTATAAAGATGCAACAAATTAGACTCGGCTTTGTTGAGGTTGGGTGCTTTTAAGTCTGATGCTGGGAAATTTTAACTAAAAAGCTGCTACATATCGCCCCTGTCACCGGCATTCAAGCAGCAGGGCCAAAATCTTTAAAAACCGGGCCGAAAAAAAATCTGGCCGAAAAAAAACCTAGGGATACAAGTCTCGCTCGTATCCCCAGCTTTGGTTTTGGTGGCTGAATTTTATTAATGGTCTATTATTATTTAACGGCAGCCGCATCCACATCAATTGTGCTGCTTTGGCTCGGCTCAGTGCCCATTGCCACGTCTTGACCGGCAACCCCAGCCTCTTGTCCTTGTTTTTCTTTAAACCGCTCAATCAAAAGCTGAGAAACTTCGCTCACCAAAAGCGTCACCAACATTACATCATCAATTTGGCCAACCACCGGCAAAAAGTCAGGCGAAATATCAAACGGGGAAAACAAGTAAGCAGCCGTCCCCAAAATCAACCACCAGCGATATTTCGGATGGCGCAGGGTGTTGCGGTACCAAGTATAAAGCGCCGAGATAGAAAAATTCATGTTTTTATCCTCCGGTTACATTATTAATCTTGACAAAACTGCCGGTGTTGTGAGTGTAGTTTTCCCCCCTTCTACTGTAGTGAATTACCAGATGGTCATTGGTCATTGGTCATTGGTCATTGGTTTTGGCTAATGACTAGGGTGGTGGGGGGTTGGGAGATGGGGAGATCGGGAGGACGCAATTGGTGCCGGCAGGGATTTGTGGAGTTAGACTGAGAGTTAAGGGTTTTTTTTCTGCTTTGGCATCGTTGCCGGTGCCGGGGGATAAACTAGAAACTCTGATTAAATATTTGCTTTATTGTTTTCAAACTGTCATGGATGTAAAATCGACCCGCTCTCCAAAGGCAAACGCATCATTTTCAATGGATGATTTTGCCAAAGCCCTCGAACAACACGACTACAAGTTTACCAAGGGGCAGGTAGTACGAGGCAAGCCGTTTGCTTATGAGTCGGAGGGTGTGTTTGTAGATATTGCCGGTAAGTCGCCGGCTTTTCTCCCCGCCGCTGAAGTTTCTTTGAGACGGGATGTGAATTTGGCAGAGGTTGTGCCCCTGAAACAAGAACGAGATTTTTTAATTATCCGCGAAGCTAATGCTGATGGCCAAGTAACGGTTTCTCTCAAGGAATTGGAACTCAAACAAGCTTGGGATAAGTTGTTAGAAACTCAAGAAAGTGGTAAGTCAATTTCTGTTCGGGTAACGGGGGTAAATAAAGGCGGAGTTACGGTAGATGTGGAAGGTTTACGCGGCTTTATTCCTCGTTCTCATCTGATGGCGCGAGAAAATTTGCCGGCTTTAATTGGTGAACGTCTCAGTGCCGGTTTTTTAGAAATCAATCAAGAAAATAACAAATTAGTCTTGTCTGAGCGTTTGGTGGCCCAAGCAAATCGAGCCAGTGACTTTGCTGTAGGTCAATTGGTGGAAGGTACTATTTCCAGTATTAAGCCTTTTGGGGTGTTTGTTGATTTGGATGGGGCGACGGCGCTTTTACATATTAAGCAGGTGAGTCAGTCTTTTATTAATAATCTGACGGATTTGTTTAAGCCAAATCAGCCAATTAAGGCGGTGGTAATTGAGGTGGATGAGTGGAAAGGGCGAATTGCTCTTGCTACAAAGGTGCTGGAAAATTACCCTGGCGAAATTGTGGAAAAATTCCCTGAAGTAATGGCGGAAGCAGAACAACGGGCAAAGAAAATTAACCAAAAAGCTGCGGAAACTGCGGCGGCTGAGGGTTAAGAATTTTTCCCTAAAAAAAACCCGGTTTCGTCAAAGTTACCGGGTTTTTAATATTTTTAACTCAAAAATTCTTCGACTAATTTTAAGTAATTTTCTGGATCTTCTAACATTGGAAAATGTGCTGTTTCTGCCATTTCTACATACTTGACATTGGAGCTTTGTTGTGCTGCTGTTCTGCCTAATTTGGCGGGGATAATTTGGTCATATTCTCCGGCTACTAATAACACCGGCACTTGCAATTTAGCAAATTCTCCTGGCATTACCATTGCTGCGCGTTCGCTGACGGAGGTAAAAATTGTATTCAGCGCCGCCTCATAATCTGCCATAATAAAGTCTTCTAAAAATGCTTGGCGCATGGGGGCGGGAATGGGCCGGCGTAGAAACCTCGCCATAAACATTTGGTCAGCTAAAGGAATTTTTGATAACCATTTTGGGCGAAATTTGACTACATAACCGCCAAATTTATGAAAGGCTTTAAAGGCTTTTTCGTCATATTCAAAGACGCCACTACAAGTTAGAATTACTTTTTCTACTCGTTGGGGATATCTATTAATAAAAAATGTCGCTACTGAGGCACCCATTGAGTGAGCATTGATGTACACTTTTTGTAAATTTAAGGCATCTAAAAGCGCCAGCAAATCATCTGCATAGCTTTCCATTTCATAGTCTAATTCTGCTTTGGTTGTGGCTTCTGTTTGTTCGGCTTGCATCAAGCGGGATCTGCCAAAACCACGCATATCATAAAGCAGACAGTCAAATTTATCGGCTAAAGCTTCGGCGGTGCTTTGCCAATAGCGAGCCGAGCCGGCCCAGCCGTGTAAAAATACCATCACCGGCTTATTGCCAGAAGCAGCCGGTATCCATTCATAATAATGATTTGCACCGCGAATTTGAATATATGACATGGGTAGAAGTTGAGAGTTTGGGCGTTTGGGTGTGTAGAAAACAGAAATTTGGGGCGTTTATTTTGATGTTTGCACAGCCTCATCTAAAATCATTTTAACATCGGCTGGATTTGGCGACAAAGCAAACTGCCAAAAACCAAAACGTCGATCTAAATTTACCGCTTCTATCCATTGAAGCAAAAACCGGCGCTTGGCTTCATCTCTGCGGGTAAATTGTCCTTTGGTTTCTAAAATTAAGCAACTGCCGGTTTTGAGACGGATGATAAAGTCGGGCCGGTATTTTCGCACTATGCCTTCAAAAAGATAAAGAACTTCAAAACCCAAATGATCATTTTTTACCCAGGCTTCTACATGGGGATTTCTGTCTAATTCAAAAGCCTCGCTGGCTTCCCAGGTACTATCAAAAACACAGCAATTGATATGGGATTTTTGGGTATATTCACAAAATTTGCCGGTGTACCATGTTCGCATATCTGCGGTGGAACGAATGGGGTGTGCTGAGTCAAAAACCGGCACTAATATTTGGGTATTTTCTGTATAAATAGCGTGCCAGATATGCTGAACAATTTTTGTTAAGTTTAAAGCAATTAAAATCCGCCGCACTTTTTCATCAAAATTTAGCGGAGAAATCACAATTTTATCTGACTCAATAAAGCTTTCAATAAGCTTGATTAACTTAGCCATAAGTGATGATTTACTGCCTTTCCAGTCTGGTTTCATTTGCTCAAAAACATCTCTGGCAACTTCAAAGATAATCCGCTGCATTCGTAATTTCTGAGCCAGGGTTTCTAAATCTATGGCTTTAATTTTAGTAACATCTGGTTTGCCGTCAACAATAGGCGCTAATTCTGCTAATTGTCTTGTTTCAAATGCGTCTAATTTTAAGGCATCAACTTGGCTGAGATTTAACTTTAATTCTGGCTGATAAACATAGTCTAAACGAATGATATTAGGGAATTTAATTTCAAATTGCTGCTTTTCCGGCACCGGCTTAATTTCGGTTTTCGGAGACGGTGGTGGTGGGGGTGTTCCGTCGTTTGATTCATGGGGAATAAAGGTGAAGGGAACACCAAAAATATTAACATATTCTGGCTCAAGTAAATTGGTTTCTGGGTTAACTTCGTAGGCGGTTCTTCTTAACCCTCTCCCCACAACTTGCTCACACAAAAGTTGACTACTAAAAGCCCGAATCCCCATAATATGAGTAACGGTTTTAGCATCCCATCCTTCTGATAACATCCCCACCGAAATTACATTTTGAATTTGCTCACCTGGTTTGCCGATTTGGCCGACAGTATCAACAGTTAAACGCAGTAATTCAGCTTGTTGTTTTTTGGATAATTTCCGGGCCGGTTCTTCTTCCTCTGTATCATTTTCGTTAACTTCTGTTGTGTCTATTGCGGTTTTTTCTGATTGAGATTCGGCAATTTCTAAAACTTTTGAATCGATATGTAGAGTTTTTTCGGGAATGCAAAGTTCATCGATTAAAATTTTGTGATGATCAAAAGAATACTTAATCCTAGCTGCGGTTTCTGTGCGGTTAGCTGTGGAAATCATCACCGGCGGCACTTTGTGACCAGATTCTTGCCAAGCTTTTGCAGTTTCTAACCAATCTTTTCCTAATAAATAATAAGCATTTTTTAGCAAATCTGGCAAAGGTTCATTAGGTTTTGCTTTGCGGTTTACATCGTCTTTGATTTCTGGATCTGCATAAAGATGATAAAGCCGAGATTTATAATCTTTGCCAAATTGTGCATCATCTCTAATCACGACGCGGGGGGTTTTTACTAATCCTGATTCGATGGCATCATTGAGGCCAAAATCACTTACAATCCAGCTAAATAATGCTTCTTCTGAACTTTTTTTGCCAGAGGGAGAAAAGGGAGTTGCAGAAAAATCAAAGCAGGTAAGAATTTTTCTAACTTGATGAATTCTATCTAATCCTCCGATCCATTTTGTCGCCTCTTCGATGTCTTCTTTGCTGACTCCTTTTAGTGGGGAATTGCTGTTTGTTCGCCAGGCGTGATGTGCTTCATCGTTGATGACTACAATATTTTTGTGATTGGCAATTTCTCCCAAAACTTCACGCACATAGGCTTCATTGCTTTTTGCACCGCGTTTATCGACGCTTTTGTTTTTGGCTAGTTGTTCTGTGGTTTCCCAATTGAGGCTATGCCAGTTGGTTATTAAAACTTTGCCTTGACGGAGTTTTTCTAATAAGCTAATGGGGATAATATTAAAGTTTTCATAGTAGTTGTTTTCGCCAAAAGGTAATAAGACTTGCAGGCGATTTTTGACTGTTAATCCGGGGGCTACAATAAATATAGCTTTGGCAAATCTTGTATCTTGGGGATAAGTGATTTTGTTAAGTATTTGCCATGCAATTAACATGGCCATGACGATTGTTTTGCCTGAGCCGGTGGCCATTTTTGAGCATAATCTTTTGAAGTTTCCGCCGTCGTTGGGAATGTCTATTCCTACTTTTTCGGCGGCGGGTGCTTCTGTTAGCCAAATTAGGGTTTCTATGGCTTCTAGTTGGCAGAAGAAAAAGGGATTTTCTCGTTCGTTTTTGTTGTGCCAATGTTCGAGTAGGCGTTTGGTTATGCCGGTGACTCCGGGGTGGTTTTGTTGGCGCCATTTTTTGACGCGGGGACGTATTTGGTTAACTAGGGGTATTTCTACAAATATGCCGGGATCGTCGGAGTTTTTTGAGTTTTCTGAGGCGATAATATAACCGGCTGGTCTTCTTCCGTTTTCGCAGCTAAAGAGTTTTGTGTGCCGGTTGTAGTGCCAGTATTTGTTGGGTTCTTCGTAGGGGGTGTTGATTATTAGTTGGTTGATTGTGTTTTGAGAGGTCATTGTTTTTTAACCGCAGATGAACGCAGATGTTAGGCGTAGCCGCGCGTAGCGCTACGCGGATGAATGCAGATGAATGCAGATGAATGCAGATGGGATGGTTGGAATTTGTTTATTGTTCCCAGGTTATTTGAAAGTTTAGGATGGCTTTCATTGCTTTTTCTAAGCTGGGGGAGTTTTGTTTGGCTAGTTCTATTTGCCAATGGTTTTTTACAAATTGGATGAGTTGACCGTTGTAGTCTTTTCCTATTTTAGCAGTGCTGTTGTCCGCCGGCACTATTGCTTCTTTTAAGTCTCGCTTTTTTGATTTGCGGACTAGGTTGATTAGTGTTTGTTTGGGATCGGCTATTTCATCGGCGTTTCTTGGTATTAAATCTTTGGAAATTCCTACATATTTTGCAAAGGTTTCTCGATGTGCTAATAACCAGGCTTCAACTTCTCTGACGGCAATTCTGAATATTAAGTTGGGATGTTTTGGTTGTTCTAGCCATGTTGAAATTATTTCTTGGGGACATTCAGCATTATCTAAGTCTGTTAAAACTAAATAGGCGCTTCCTTTGGCTGCATGATTTAAGCCTGATATAATTTTTTTCAGATAGCCATAACCTCCTTTATTTAAACAAATTCCTATGGAAAAAGGCCGTTGAGATTGCTTTAGCATTTCTCGCACTACAGCCTCGCTTAAAGCATCTTCCACAGCTAAATTTATGGGAATATCGCTCATGGGAATAAACTTAATTGGTGAACTTGTCCGGGGGCTATCTTGGGTAAGGCTGCTTCTGCAATACTTAATCCTCCTTCTAGCAAGAGTTTAATATCTTGAATATCGGAAGCTAATTGTACTTTTGTTCCTTCTGCTGTGGGTGTCATTAGTAAAACTTCTTCGCCTCCAATTCCTTCATCGGAAAGTAAATCTCCACTGTGGGTACTCAAAATCACTTGGCGTTTTTTCTGCTTTTGCATTCGGTGAATAAGCGCCGGCAACTTAGCAACAATCGCCGCATTTAATGACAGTTCTGGTTCTTCTAATAACAATAAAGAATCACTTTCTAACAACGACCAAAATAACCCGATTAATCGTAATGTTCCGTCAGAAAATTGATCCTCTCTTTGCTTTCCTGCTTTGGGTCTCCAGTGTTCATAAACTGCCTCTAAATGTGGCATCCCCATAACATCTTTTGTATCACTTAAATTTTTCATCTGGGGGACTGCAAATTGTAAAGCCTCCTCTATTTTTTTGAGGCGATTTCGGCGTGTTTTTTCTGGCGTTTTTACCACCCTTTCTAAAAATGTTCTGCCAAAGGGATCTTCGGAAATACCGGCCATTCCATAAGCTTCTGGATGACGTACCAATTGCGGAATTAAATGCAAGTATAAGATGGTTTCCAAAGCTTTAGAAATTTCTCTAAATTCAGCATTGGCGTTAATTTGTTCCAAATAAGTCTGCGTCAGTCTTAATTCATCATTATTGTCTTCAGTATTAGGCCGGTTTACAATTTGCTCATCCCCTTTCCACACTCGTTCATAGGCAATAATTGCATCATTTTTACCCCCTTTTTTTTGTTTAATTCCAATGGCATATTTCCACACCGGCTTTTTAAAAGCTGACTCTGATAGATGAATCTCTATCTCCACATCTGAAAGCCGGCGCGCATAAAGACTGCGAATTTTTGACACCCCACCTCGATCTATTACTGCTTTTTGTAAACCGCCTCCTGGTTTTGCTAAATCTCGCAAAAATCGGAACGCATCCAAAAAATTAGACTTTCCGCAAGCATTGGGCCCGACTAAAAAAACCCGTTCCTGCAAGTCCACATCAACAAATGTAAAATTACGCCAATTTTTTAATACAATGTGAGATATAATCATGTTACTAACCGCGTCATTTTTATCGACTCAATCCCCCGATCATCTACAATTTTAACCGCAATTCGTCGATATTCCCCCGCCTCAAATGGCAACGAAATTGTCCCCCGATACGCCTCAATTAAATCCTCATCAATCTCCGCTTTTAAACTTTTCGCCAACTTAAACCATCCCTCCTTTTCTCCCGCCATTGGAAAGAAAACCTGTGAGGGCAAAATACTCCGGCCATCATAATCACTATCCAACATCCACATCGCTATTTTCTCCGCATTTCCAGACTCTATCAGGCCGGTTCTTGTATTGTAATAATCAAACCCCTGCACCTCTACCTCCCACTTTCCAGCATTCTCACCTTTGGCAATTTTCCTCACAATTACATCCGGCTGTCCCATTAACCAGAAACTTTCATTTGTTGCCCGTTTTTTCTTCAAGTCTTCTGTCAACAAATCGGCATTCATTTGTACTTTCAGCAAAGTTACTCCTTGCCACTTTGTTTCATCAATATCTTTTGCTGCTTCCGGGTCAAATTGAAATGCTGCAAAAATTACCAGTTTCGGTTTTGGCACTAAATTCTGTGCTTCTTCTAGGGCTAATTCTACTTGTCTTTGGTCGAGGGGTGCGTGCACCGGCCCAAAAGAAATTACTGCCCTTAAAGGCTGTTCTTGTTCATCATTCGGTTTTGTTTCTGCATCCGCATGAAGCCAATTTCCTACAAAAGTTTCTACCCGCGAAAACAAAATTGCTTGCCCACTTTTCCCGCGAATTCCTGTTTTTAGCAGTTCATCCCGCCATTCACTTTGTCTTAGGCTTTCTCCACTCCGAGAAATCGAATTGTCTGCCGTTATTTCCGGTTTTTCTGTTTCTAATTCTGGCTCAATTTCACTCACCGGCATTACCACCGGCGCCGGCACAGCTTCCATTGTAAAAGGGCCGGTGACTCGGATTTTTGATGTGTCTACCAATGGCCGGTCATAAAGTATTTCTTGATCTGCGTATTTTTGAATCGCTTTTTCTATTTGCTGTTTTGTCATCCCTTCTTTGATTTCGGGATTATTAGCAATTGATTTTAAGGTAATATGAGGAACGGTTTTATATTTCAGGCCGGTGTCTATTCCTTCTTGAGGGTTTGCTAGTTGATAATAATCAAAGGTTGCTGTCATTAATCTTTGTTTTGCTAGGGTAATTGCTACCCTTGATGTATCGCAAGTTATCCACCGGCGCCCCCACTGTTCCGCTACATACGCCGTCGTCCCAGATCCACAGGTTATATCTAATACTAAATCACCCGGATCTGTCGTCATTAATACACATCGGGACACAACTTTAGTAGAAGTTTGAACAGCATATAATTTGTCTTCGCCAAATGACGAAAAAACAACATCCGTCCAAATATTTCCTATAAGACTGCATGACCAATCTTTTTTTAATCTTTTATATCGCAGCGTATTGCCCGAAACAACTAATCTTCCAGCTTTTTCTAAGTTTTTCAAACCATCTACACTGGTTGACCAATATCTATTTATTGGGATAAAAGTTTTTCCTTGAAATTCATAAGGTGTTTTGTGATATTCATGCGAAGAAGTTAAATCACTTGTTACAAATGATTCGTCATTCAAATCCTCTCCGTTAAAAATGAATATTTGGTTATATTTAGCTTTGGATATTGATTTGGAATACCAGACTAAATAATCCGTTATACCAGAAAGAAATTTATCAGGCTGCGGAGACCTTTTTTGAATAGCAATAATTCGTTGAAAATTCGCAGACCCAAAAACCTCATCCATCAAATTTCTAACAAGATGCACATTATCATCAGAAATTTGAACAAAAACACTGCCGGTTTCAGAAAGTAACTCCCTAGCCAACAAAAGCCGGTCACGCAAATAAGACAAATACGAATGAATACCCAACTCCCAAGTATCCCGAAACGCCTTAATCATCTCCGGTTCTTGGGTTAAATCCTCATCCTTGCCATCTTTCACATCACGCTTATTAACAAAAGGTTGAAAATTTGACCCGTATTTAATACCATAGGGAGGGTCAATATAAATCATCTGAACTTGTCCCCCCATTCCCTCCTTTTCCAAAAGCGAATTCATCACCAACAAAGAATCACCGGCAACCAAACGATTAGTCCAATTATGCTTATGTTTATAAAACTCAATTGCTTGTCTAATAGGCGGATTTTCTTCGGGAATATCAAACAAAGATAACTGCACCGGCCCAGTTGTATTTCGCTTACGAACCGCATCAACAATCGTCCGAGGATCTATCCGTTCGTGAACGTGCAAAGAAACAGTAGGAACCTCAAAACTTGTATGTTCTGCCTTACCGGCCCAGTTCAACTGCGGGTCAAGATGGGGGTCATATTCATAACGTTTATTTTCCCCATCAGGATCAGTTTGTGGAGTCACCAAACCCACCGGCGGATTATTAACTCTTTCCTTATTTGTATGTTGATATTGTTCAATAGGTTTTTGTTCAGACTTCTTTTGTTTTGGCATAAATTTTTCTTGAAATAGCGGTAGCTTAAACCTATTGTGTAATCTTTTAGTCTGCCCTTGCTTGGCGCTGTAACAATTCTTCAAGAGGCGAAATTAGGGCCGGTAGATAATTTCAAAGCCCCCCGTTAAAACCTCTTTAACCACCGGTTGAAGAGTGTCTACACAAAAGAAAACCCCCTATCGGGGGTTGCGCTACCCGCCGCTACGCGAACAGGTTATTGGTGGGAATTGTGTTTACCATTAAATAGAATTCTTGAACCCCCGGAGGGGGTTTTAATTAATCGTGTAGCCACTCTTTAACCGGTGGCATTAATCAGTGTCATTAACCGGCATTAACCGATGACGTTCTAACCTAAGCCGACTCAGGCTTAGGCAAAGAAGAAGGATGCACAATCAACTCAGCCGTAGACCGTTTTTCCACCATTTCCCGCGTAATCGTGCAGTTTTTCACATCCTTACGCGAAGGCAACTCATACATCACATCCAGCATAAGCTCTTCCACAATCCCCCGCAGAGCACGCGCCCCTGTTTTCCGCCGGTAAGCTTCCTGAGCAATCGCTCGCACCGCATCCTGTTTAAAATCAAGCTGCACATTATCCATTTTCAGCAGTTTTTGATACTGCTTAACCAAAGCATTACGCGGCTGAGTCAAAATCGCCATCAAAGCTTCCTCATCCAGCGGTTCCACCACCGCCACCATTGGCACCCGGCCAATAAACTCAGGAATCATCCCAAATTTTACCAAATCATCCGGCTCCAGATGCTTAATCACATCGGCATTGCGTTTTTCGCGTGGTTGGCTTTCTCCAGGTTGAACAAAACCCATCGACTTTTTACCCATCCGCTGTTCCACCACTTTTTCCAAACCAACAAACGCCCCACCACAAACAAAGAGAATATTGCTGGTATCAATTTGAATGCAATCTTGATAGGGGTGTTTGCGTCCGCCTTGGGGAGGTACGTTAGCGATGGTACCTTCCAGCATTTTCAGCAAAGCTTGCTGGACGCCTTCGCCAGAAACATCGCGGGTGATCGAAGGGTTTTCGCTTTTGCGGGCAATTTTGTCAATTTCATCGATGTAAATAATGCCGCGTTGGGCTTCTTCCACATCGAGATCCGCGACTTGCAACAAACGCAACAAGATATTTTCGACATCTTCGCCTACATAACCGGCCTCTGTGAGGGTAGTCGCGTCTGCAACCGCAAACGGCACATCCAAAATTTCGGCTAAAGTTTGAGCGAGGAGAGTTTTGCCGCAGCCGGTCGGCCCAATCAGCAAAATATTAGATTTTTGTAACTCAACAGTATCATCCGGGCCGGCTTTACCATTGGTTTTTGATTGAGCATAAGCCAGGCGTTTGTAATGGTTATAAACCGCTACAGAAAGCACCTTTTTGGCCTCATCTTGGCCAATAACATGATCATCAAGATGTTTTTTAATTTCGCGGGGCTTGGGAATTTGTGTCATAGAAATATTAGCCGAGGAGCGAGCGCGGCGCTTAGTTTGTTCTTGACGCTGGGCCGGCTGTGGCGCACCGGCTGCCGAATCAAACAACTCCTCGTCTAGTATTTCGTTACACAGGTCTACGCACTCATCGCAAATGTAGACTCCCGGGCCGGCAATCAACTTGCGGACTTGCTCCTGAGACTTGCCACAAAAGGAACATTTTAAATGGGAGTCGTACTTAGCCATATCTGCCTCTCAATTACTGTGCTAGGGCTGCCTAACCGGCGGTGGAAAGGCTGAGTTTAGAGATTACCTGGTCAATGAGGCCATAGTCTTTTGCCTCAGCCGCCGACATAAAGAAATCGCGTTCTGTATCAAATTCGATTCTCTCTAGGGGCTGGCCGGTGTGTTGAGCCAGAAGTTCATTCAGCTTACGCTTATGATAAAGAATTTCTTTTGCTTGGATTTCGATATCCACCGCTTGACCTTGGGCACCGCCGAGGGGTTGGTGAATCATAATTCGGGAAGAAGGCAAGGACATCCTTTTACCTTTTGCACCTCCCGACAGCAGAAACGCACCCATACTGGCGGCTAAGCCAAAACAAATGGTGGCAATATCCGGGCGTACTTGCTGCATGGTGTCATAAATTGCCATGCCGGCAGTTACGGAACCCCCAGGCGAGTTGATGTAAAGCTGGATATCTTTTTCCGGGTCTTCTGCTTCGAGATATAGTAACTGGGCTACGATTGAATCTGCCACAGCATCATCAACCGGCGTCCCCAGAAATACAATCCTCTCGCGCAGAAGCCGCGAGTAAATATCAAATGCTCTTTCTCCGACGCCCGACTGTTCTACCACCATTGGGACAACACCGGCGGAAATGGCGGAGATTTCGAGGTCTTTCAAACTACTGATTGAGTGATTCTGGGTTTGAGATACAAGCATAGGGATTTGTTTTAAAGCTTGCGATCTAGCATAGCGTTGTCGAGACTTCTGCGGTGTCGGGTCAGCTTAGGGGGTTTTTGGGGGAGAAACCGCCCTATCCTTTAATTCCCGTTTGAGAAAAAGTTTATTTGGGTTTCTCTAACTATTATGCCCCACGCACCAAAAGTCTGAGGGTTTGTTCGCTGTAAATTCTCTCACCATTTGAGCGATAAGGGGGGGAACGCTAGGATGAGCCTATCACTTTCGCTCCCCAACACCCTTAACCTTGTTCGGTTTCGGCCTCTGTTTCAGCCTCTTCTGAGGTTTCGTCTGCGGTTTCTGCTTTTTTGAGGGTGCCTTCGGGGACTAATTCCACGTTAGCGTTTTCTGTCAGCCAATTAAGGGCTTTTTCTCGCACAATATCCGCCGATACAAACTCTCTGAGCTTGATCATATCCAGTTGTTGGCCTCGCATTTCTTGCATCAATTCTTCAATGCGTTTGTCAACTTCTGTCGCTTCTACACTCAGCGATTCTAATTTGGCGATTTCTTTCAATGCCAGTGATTGTTTAATTCGCTCAATGGCTTCGGGCCGCGAACGTTCCCGCAATTGCGGCATATTTTGCTCATTGTAGAGTTGATTGACATCCAAACCATAGCTCTGCAACTGCATGGCTGCTTGGCGAATCATAAAGTCTACTTCCCGGTTAATTAAACTTTCGGGAATGTCTACTTCAACGTGGTTAAGAATTTCTGCCATTAAGGCTTGTTCTTTGTTGGATTTTGTCTGCTGTTCGGCATCTGCTTGATAGCGTTCTTCTACCGATTTGCGTAATTCTTCCAAGGTTTGAAATTCGCTTACGTCTTGGGCGAATTCGTCGTTTAATTCGGGCAGGTCTTTTTCTTTGAGTTCGTGGAGGGTAATCGTAAAAACGGTTTCTTTTCCTTCTAACTCTTCGCGGCCATATTCATCGGGGAATTTCACGGCTACTTCTTTTGTTTCGCCGACATTCATGCCAAAAACGCCTTCAATAAATCCGGGGATAAATTTGCCATCTACCAGTTCTATTTGATAGTTGGTTGCTTTGCCGCCTTCAACTTCTTTGTCTTCACCGGCTACCCGCAAAACATAGTCTACCACCGCCACATCGCCTCTTTGGGCCGGTCTTCCTTCTACGGGAATTAAGGTTGCTTGTTCTGACCGGCGTTCTTCCAAAAATTTATCTACGCGGCTGGCGTCTGGTTGAACTTCTTCGGCTTTAACGCTAATTTCTTTATAGCCGCTGAGTTTTACTTCTGGCTCTACATCTACCGAGGCTTTATAGGTCAGCGGTTCGCCTGGCTTAAATTGCTCGATTAATTCTTCAAAAGATGTGATTAGCTGATAGTTTCCTAGCGCTTCTATTGATTCTTGCTTAAGGGCTTTTTCTAAGCCATCTTGAATTAATTCTTCGAGTGCTGCTGCTTTGACTCGTACCGTTCCTAGTCGCTGTAACAAAATTTGACGCGGTACTTTGCCTTTACGAAACCCAGGAATATTTGCTGTGCGGCTGAGGTTTTGGAAGACCTTTTCGTAGGTTTGTTTGGTCGTTTCGGAAGGAATTTCGATTTCTAGGCCAATTTGGCTGGCCGGTAGCTTTTCCTGGGTGACTTTCATAGGTACGTTTGTTTTCAGACTGTCCGTGCAATTTTTGGTTATTGGTGTTTTTGGTTGCTCACCGGCTTTTGAGTCGGGCCGATTGAATTTGTCCAGGGCCGGTGTGACTAAGCACAACGGCAGCAACGAGTGTTTTCCCATTTGCCCGAACCGGGGCAGCGCAAACCATCAAACCTCTATCCTATTCTATTTCAATGCAAATTTGAAATGAAGCCAAAAAAGACTCGCGGAACTTCCGGGCCTGCCTGTCTGCTATTCCCCAGGACGGCTTTATGGCGCTGCTTATCTACCACCGGCACAGTTATCTGCTTTTTTCCAGCGGCTCTCCACTCAACCGGCCCAGTCGTGATATGCTACTTAACAACGTTGATCAAAAAACAACGCTTTATTTTAACCCAAAGCCTAAAAATGGCCTTCTTCAATCCGGGCTGCCAGCTAGGGCATTTTAAAGATAAAATTTGGTAAAAAGTTTAAAATTCAAGCTAAATTAACTATTTTAAGAGGATTTATTAAAAATTTCGGTTGACGAAATCTCACCCACAATCTCATCCCCAGAGGAGGAAAATAAATCAAGTGAAGTCTTATCGTGTTGCAATTTTAGGAGCCACCGGCGCCGTCGGAGCCGAATTACTGGAACTCCTCGACCAACGACAATTTCCCCTAGCTGAACTGAAACTTTTAGCCTCGCCACGTTCGGCGGGTCAGAAGGTGAAGTTTAAAGGCCAAGAATTAACCGTAGAAGCAGTAACCGAACAGTCCTTTGAAAATATCGATATTGTTTTAGCCTCGGCGGGGGGTTCAACTTCCAAGGCTTGGGCCTCTACAATCGTTAAAGCCGGTGCTGTAATGATTGATAACTCCAGCGCTTTTCGGATGAATGCCGATGTGCCGTTGGTGGTGCCAGAAGTCAACCCGGATGCAGCCAAAAACCACAAAGGCATTATTGCAAACCCAAACTGTACAACGATTTTAATGTCAGTGGCCGTGTGGCCTCTACACCAAGTCCAGCCGGTGAAACGCATTGTCGCTGCTACCTACCAGTCTGCCAGTGGGGCGGGGGCACGGGCAATGGAAGAAATGAAAGAACAAGCAAAGGCTATTCTTGCCGGTGAAACTCCCAAAACGGAAATTTTTCCCTACCCCTTAGCCTTTAATTTATTTCCGCATAACTCAGCCTTAAATGAGCAAGGGTACTGCGAAGAAGAAATGAAAATGGTTAACGAGACTCGGAAAATTTTTGGAGATCAGCAAATACGGGTGACAGCAACCTGTGTACGAGTGCCGGTGTTGCGGGCCCATTCAGAAGCCCTTAACTTAGAATTTGAGCAACCGTTTAGCCCCGAAAAAGCCAGAGAAATTTTAGCCAACTCACCAGGGGTTAAATTAGTCGAAGATTGGCAAGCAAATTATTTCCCCATGCCCAAGGATGCCACAGGTAAAGATGAGGTATTGGTGGGGCGCATCCGTCAAGATATCTCTCACCCCTGCGGCTTAGACTTGTGGTTATCGGGGGATCAAATTCGCAAAGGCGCTGCTTTAAATGCCATCCAAATAGCAGAATTACTCGCCCAGCAAAATTTGGTAGCACCGGCTTTAACCACTGTGTAAAAAGGGGGCAAAATGGCCGGGGTAAAAAAAACCCTTTTGATCACTCACTAATCACCAATCACTTTTTCACCGATGAGAGATTTTGGACGAGTTTTGACGGCAATGATTACGCCGTTTAAAGCAGACGGAAGCGTTAATTACGAAGTCGCAGAAAAACTAGCGACACATTTAGCAGCAAACGGTTCAGATGGAATTGTTGTGTGCGGCACCACCGGCGAATCTCCTACCCTTAGCTGGGAAGAAGAACATGAACTATTTAGGGTAGTTAAAAAGGCAGTGGCAGATAAAGCAAAAGTTATTGCTGGCACCGGCAGTAATAGTACAAAAGAAGCCATTGAAGCCACCCAAAAAGCTGCTAAGATAGGATTAGATGGTTCACTGCAAGTTGTACCTTATTACAACAAACCTCCGCAGGAAGGACTTTACGGGCACTTCAAGGCAATTGCTGAGGCTGTGCCAGAGTTTCCGCTGATGCTTTATAACATTCCCGGCAGAACCGGCCAAAATCTTCTACCGGAGACAGTAGCCAAATTAGCGGAAATTAGCAATATCGTGGCAATTAAAGAAGCCACCGGCAACCTGGATCAAGCCAGTCAAGTCAGACAGTTGACACCGCCAGAATTTGGGATATATTCAGGAGACGACTCGTTAACGTTACCCTTGCTTTCGGTAGGTGGGTGTGGCGTAGTGAGTGTGGCATCTCACTTAGTCGGTCTCCAGATACAGCAGATGATAGAAGCGTTTTGCACCGGCAAACCCCAAGAAGCCCTCAAAATTCACCTGCAACTGTTTCCCTTGTTTAAAGATTTGTTTTTAACCACAAATCCTATCCCCGTCAAAGCAGCCCTAAAGCTTCAAGGTTGGGACGTAGGTAAGCCGCGTTTGCCCCTCTGCGAGGCACCGGCATCGGTGGAAGAAAAACTTAAAGAGGTGCTCAAAGAACTTTCCCTGCTTTAATGTTGTGGTTTGGTTTTTTGTTGAAAACTAAATAATTAAAGCATAAAGTATCTTGACAAAAATCGAGATTTATGCTAAGGCGGAAGTTTAAAAACACCGCAAAAAACACCGCCGCAAATAGCTAAAAAAAAATATGCCCTTCCCTAGGAAAGGCAAAATCACAAAGACAACAATAGCGAAAATTGATGAACTCGGAAAAGCCAAATCTTAAAAATATTCCAAAAAAGGAATCCGCAGCAAATTTTTCACCTATCACTAAATCAGTGAGGATACCCATGACGAAAAACGATTCTACACCAGCCCTAAGAATTATACCTTTGGGCGGATTGCATGAAATTGGCAAAAACACTTGTGTGTTTGAATATGGCGATGAAATGATTTTGTTGGATGCAG
Organism: Ancylothrix sp. D3o; assembly: GCF_025370775.1. Lineage (NCBI taxonomy): Bacteria > Bacillati > Cyanobacteriota > Cyanophyceae > Oscillatoriales > Microcoleaceae > Ancylothrix > Ancylothrix sp. D3o. Next base: position 142,805 of record NZ_JAMXEX010000011.1, read on the forward strand.
GATTAGGCTTTCCAACAGAAGCAATGCACGGCGTAAATATTGTTTTGCCAGATATGACTTATGTGCGGGAAAACCGGCACAAAATCAAAGGCATGATTGTTACACACGGGCACGAAGATCATATCGGTGGAATTGCGTTTCACCTTAAACAATTTGACGTGCCGGTGATTTATGGCCCCAGATTGGCAATGGCCCTCCTAGAAGGGAAACTGGAAGAGGCCGGTGTTCAAAATCGTACAGAATTAAGAAAAGTCGCCCCCCGCGATGTGGTACGGGTGGGAGAGTCATTTTTTGTTGAGTTTATTCGCAATACCCACTCGATAGCCGATAGCTTTACAGTCGCCATTCATACCCCCGTCGGCGTGGTGATTCATACAGGAGATTTTAAAATTGACCATACTCCCGTTGATGGCGAGTTTTTTGACCTCCACCGGCTCGCAGAATACGGCGAAAAAGGAGTGCTTTGTTTATTGAGCGATTCCACAAACGCAGAAATACCCGGTTTTACACCTTCGGAACGTTCAGTTTACCCGAATCTTGACCGGATTTTTGCAACAGCACCAGGCCGGTTGATGGTAACAACCTTTGCTTCTTCAGTACACCGTTTGCAAATAGTGCTGGAATTGGCGAAAAAGCATGGCCGCTATGTGTCTGTGGTGGGCCGGTCAATGCTAAACGTCATCGCTCATGCGCGGACTTTGGGATATATTAAGTGCCAAGATGATTTGTTTCAGCCTCTCCACGCCCTGCGCGGCATTCCCGATGATAAAGTGCTGATTCTCACAACCGGCTCGCAAGGTGAGCCAATGTCAGCCATGACTCGCATTGCTAACTGCGACCACCGGCAAATCAAAGTTCGTCAGGGTGATACGGTGGTGTTTTCGGCAAACCCAATCCCTGGGAACACGATAGCAGTGGTGAACACCATTGATAAGTTGATGATGCAGGGTGCGAATGTGATATATGGCCGCGATAAAGGCATCCACGTTTCGGGTCATGGTTGCCAAGAAGACCATAAATTAATGATCTCACTTACTCGTCCGAAGTTTTTTGTGCCGGTGCACGGCGAGCACCGAATGCTGATCCAGCACTCGAAGACTGCTCAAAGTATGGGTATCCCAGCAGAAAATATGGTGATTATTGATAACGGGGATGTGGTGGAGTTGACACCAAATAGCATCCGCGTTGCAGAGCGTGTGCCGTCGGGTTTAGAGTTGGTAGATTCGTCTCGTTCTGGTGTGGTCAAAGATACAGTGCTTAAGGAACGCCAGCAACTTGCCGAAGATGGTGTGGTGACGGTGGCGACAGCCGTAAACAATCATGGTCAGTTGGCAAGCGAGCCGGTGTTACACTTGCGCGGTGTAGTGACGGCGGTGGAACATAGTATGCTGCATAAGTGGGTTGTGCAGGCTCTCGAAGATACGTTAAATGAGCGTTGGCCGGAGTTTGCGAAACCTTTGGCAGATGGGACTGTAGATGTGGACTGGGGCGGTTTACAGGTGCAGATGGAACGCGAGGTGCAGCGGTTGTTACGGCGTGAGTTACAAAGTAATCCGTTGTTGGTGTTTTTGATGCAGCCTCCCAAAGAAGAAGCGGTGAAAACAACTGTTGAGACTCCTGCTACTCCGAGTCCTACTGCCGGTCGGGCCACGCGGCGTCGTCCGACTGCAAGAGTTGCTTCCTAGGGTTATTTGCCGATAGGGGTAGTGTTACTGTGCCTACCCCACAAGCATTAGGGGCAACTACAGCCACCGTTTGCCCCTCCATAAAATACGAGAGCCCCGATAAGCATTAGGGGCAACCACAGCCACCTTTTGCCCCTACATAAGATAAGGCAGAGGGTGGCGAGGCTTTTATTAGCCAAGGCGGGTACTAGCAAGGGCTAAGCCGACGTGCTTGGCAGACAGGTGAATGAGGGAGAGTTCGTCTTGCTTGAGGGTGGAGGGTTGTTTCCACTGTAGGGATAGGACGGCAACGGTTGTGTTGCGGTAGGTGATGGGAACGACGAGATGGGCCTGAATGCCTGATTCTTGGTAATGGGTGACACCGGCCAACTCTGCATCTGCCGGCACGTTGACGGAACCTTGAATTTTTTGGCTTTTGATGGCTTCTTTAACGAGGGAGTCGCCCGAAAGCCAGTTTGGGGGGTTGTCTATGTTGCTTTGGATGCCGGCGGTGGCAGAAAGTGTGTCTGCTTCAACAATTTGCAAAACGCAAACGTCGCTGTTAAAGCTTTTGGCAAAGGCGGTAGCGATGGGTTTGAGGGTTGCTGGTAGCGAGTCAGCCGTTTGGGCGGCTTCTGCTATGGCTGCGAGCAAGTTGGTTTGTACTTGGGCTCGGCGCAGTTCTTCGATGCGCTGCATTTGCACGTCGTAGGTTTCTGCTGCTCGCTCCACTACGGCTTTCAGTTCGTTGGGGTCCCAAGGTTTTGTGATGTATTTATAGACTTGGCCGGAGTTGATGGCTTCTACGAGATCCTCTATGTCGGTGAAGCCGGTTAGGATAATTCGCACGGTGTTGGGGAACTGTGGCAGGGTTTTTTTGAGAAATTCAGTTCCTTTCATTTCTGGCATTCTTTGGTCAGAAATGATGACGGCGACTTCTCCTTCTTTTTGTAGCAGTTCTAAGGCTCGGACGCCGCTTTCGGCTTTGAGCACCTGGAACTCTCGTCGGAAGGTGCGGTAGAGCAGATCCAGGTTGTCTGGTTCGTCGTCTACTACCAGCATTTTAGGTTTTTTTGGTCGCGCTTGGCTCATTAGCTGGCGTCTTATCTCTTCTAGCTCTGGGATAGCATTCTCCATAGGTTATAACAAACTATTTGGCTTTGTCTGAATAAGTAACTAAATCTGCAACTTATCCTAACCATTATCGGGGACGGGTGATTGCTTCGTTGCGAAGAGGATGCGTTATAAATGGGTCACTTGCTTTTATCAGCATATTTAAAAAATTTTGTCAAGGGTTTTTTGAGGCTTTACTAAAAGTTTTTGATGTGTGTTTTGGTTGACAATTTATCGGCTTTTTTTCTGGGGATAATGTTTGATGGTCGATGTCTTAAAAAAAATTTATTGTAAAGTTGCGCCTAGGGGAGTGACAATTCTTTTTTCATCGGCTAAAACTGACATATATTTAATAAAATTTTGGAAAGGTTGAGGGGTCTATCTGTGGATTTTACTGAGAGTGGTTTAGTTTTGTTTCCCAGTACACCGGCTTCTCTCAATCATTTGCCTGTAGTTCCTCTTGATTTATTGTCTCCTGCTTCGCCGTGTTTACTGCCGGTGGCTGGGGGTGAGACTTCTCTACAGTTTCCTGAAGTTAACACCGGCTATCTGGTGTCTTCTCCTCCTGGGTTTGATGCTCTGACTGGTTATCCGCTTCAAGAAAATCAGTCGGGGGAGATTGTTTTTGTTGATTCGGCGGTCGAAAATTATCAAAGTTTATTGGCTGGGGTTGTTAGCAATGCTGAGGTGGTGATTCTTGATTCCACCGGCAATGAGTTTAATCAAATTACTGAAATTTTATCCCAACGAGACAATATTTCTGCGGTTCATATTGTTTCTCACGGTAGTGCCGGTTCTTTAAGTTTGGGTGAGAGTTTGGTAAGTATTGCAGATATTTCGCAAGCTAACTCATGGCAGGGTAGTTTAACTGCTGATGCGGATATCCTTTTATACGGTTGTGATGTGGCTGCGGGGGATGCAGGGAAAGAGTTTGTAAAAGAGTTGAGTGATTTAACCGGCGCTGATGTAGCGGCTTCGACAGATAAAACTGGTTTTGGCGGAAATTGGGATTTTGAGTATAAAACCGGCAATATTGAGACGGGGTTAGTGTTTAGTGAGCCGGTGATCAATGCTTATCAAAATACTTTGGCTACGTTTAATATTGCGGATGGGGATGTTGCCGGTTTAATTGCTGCAATTGCAGCGGCAAATACGAATAATCAAGCAGATACGATTAATTTAGCACAGGGTGGAACATATACTTTAGCGGCGGCGAATAATGGGGTTAATGGTTTGCCGGTGATTAGCTTAGATAGCTTTAATCTCACTAATACTTTAACAATTAATGGAAATGGGGCAACAATTCAAAGAAGTACGGCTGCCGGTACTCCAAATTTTCGCTTTTTTCAAAATAATGCAGTTTTATCCTTAGCAGGTTTAACTTTAAGAAATGGGAATCCTGCTAATGCTGGAGGTGCAATTTTAAATAATGGGTTCGCTTTAACGATTACCAATAGTTCTTTAATAAGTAATACGGGAACCACTGGAGGTGCAGTTTCTATCACTAGTGGTGTGGTGGTGGAAATTATTAACTCTACTTTTTCAGGAAATAGCGCAACAACAGCAAGCGGTGGGGCTATTAACGTTGGGAACGGAACTGTTAATCTGACGAATACAACGATTACTCAAAACACGGCAGCAACGGGTGGAGGAATTAATCGCGCTGCTGGCAGTGTGAGTGTTCAAAATAGTATTATTGCCGGAAATACAGCAACGACAAATGCTGATGTTTCTGGAACTTTTGTGAGTGGAAATAATTTAATTGGCGATATCACTGGCAGCATCGGCTTTGCAGCCGAGGATGTTTTAAATGTTCCTTTAAACACCGTTATTAGCCCAATTTTAACCACAACCAACCCCACATTACCGGCGGCTTATCAAAGTTTAATTCCCAGTGTACCGCCTACACCTTACCACGCATTAATTACAACAAATCCAACAACAAACCCGGCAATTGATCTGGGGGCATTTCCTGCTGGTGATCTGACGGAACAATTAACCCAAATTGATCAAAGAGGTTTACCTAGAATTTTCAGAAATTATGATATTGGGGCGGTGGAAAGTGAAATTGACCGCTTAAATGATGCGCCGGTTGTGGTTTTGCCGAGTGGAACGTACAGTTTATTTAATGGGTTTGGTTTACCGGGTGCCGGTGGGCAAGGTTTTAATTATTTGGGTTTATCGAGTGTTCCTACAACGGGGGTAGATGCAACACAAACAGCACTACCCGGTTTTACGAATTTGAATACAACCCTAGAGTATGATGATTATGCCGGCTATTTTAGTAACCCTGTTTATATGCCGGTTTTGGATAGAACGGCGGGATATACAGTAGAATTTACTGCTAGAATTAATAGCGAAGATCATGCTGGGCTAAATGCGGATAAAAACGGGGATGGGATTGCAGATAGAGCCGGTTTTAGTTTGATTGCCCTCAGTAGTGATAAGCTGGGAGTTGAGTTAGGATTTTGGACAGATAGTATTTGGGCACAGAATAGCGGTACGGCGGAACCACCAGGGGGAACGTTATTTACACGGGGGGAAGCTTCGAGTTTAACTGCGGCACAAATTACCAGTTTTACCTCCCAATTAAGCAATTATAAATTAACAATTCAAGGCAATACTTATACTCTTTCTGCCAGCAATGCAACGAATGCTGAGACGGTAATTTTAACCGGCAATGTTAAAGATTATAGCAATTTTACAGGTATTGCTAATCCGCTGATTCCAAGTCAATATTCGTCTTTATTGAATCCTTATAATACGCCTAATTTCCTATTTTTTGGAGATAATACTCCTACTTCGCGGGCGAATTTTGATTTAGGGCAAGTGCAAGTTACTACGATAAAGCCGGTGATAACAAATGAAGATACGGCGGCGGTTATTCCTGATGTTTCTGTGCGAGATATTGATGCAGGGCAAAATAATATTACCGTAACTTTGAGTGTGACAAATGGAACCTTAGCTGTTAATTCAGCGGTGACAAATGGTTTGACAGCGGCGGCAATTTCTGGTAATAATTCCGCAACAGTTACACTCACCGGCAGCCAAGATCAAATTTCTACGACACTTTCTAATGCGACGGGTTTAACTTATCTGCCGGCTTTGAATTTTAATGGCACGGATACGTTGACGGTATTGGCAAATGATGGTGGGTTTAGTGTGGGAGGAAGTGTTTCTCAAACAGCTACACGAAATATTCCTATTACAGTTAATGCGGTGAATGATGCACCGGCACTTTCTCTTCCTACTACCCAAACGGTTAATCAAAATACGAATTTAAGCATTTCTGGAATTAGTATTTCTGATGTAGATGCCGGTGCTTCTAACACTATTTCGGCTTGGATACAAGCTCCTAATGGGGTACTTAGTTTAGCTTCAACAACGGGTTTATCTTTTATAAGTGGTGATGGTACGCAAGACGAAATTATGGTTTTTATGGGTACCCTTGCTGATATTAACAATGCTTTAAATGGACTCGTCTATAGGGGTAATTCTAATTTCTTTGGTTCTGATATAATCGAGTTTGAAATAGACGATACGGGAAATACGGGTGCAGGAGGTAATTTATTAGCTGTAGCTGGAATTCCAGTTATAGTGAATGGTATCAGCGCTGGTGCGCGCTCTGTGTTAATTAATGAAGTGGTGACAAGCCCTCAGCAAGACTGGAGTACCACTAATTTTAACGGCATTGTGAGTGCCGGTGCGGTAACAAACGGAACTGATGAATGGGTAGAACTTTATATTAACCAAGCAGGGTTAAATTTAACCGGCTGGACGATAGAACTTAATGATGCCTCGCCTGTAGTCGGAAGTCTGGCGACGGGGGGTGCTTTTGTTACATCACGTTACATTAATAGCGGTGGGGGAAGTTTTAGCAATACGGCGGTGGGAGATTATTTGGTTTTAGGAAATGTCAATAATGCCGGTGCAATGAATAATGCTATTACGCTGGTTTTGAAAGACCACACGGGCACTATTATTGATCAAGTTACTCTGACAACTGGTGCCACAGGGGTAATAGATGAGGCGGTTGCTCGCGTACCAAATGGCAACGATACTAATAATGATACAACAGATTTGAGGCCGCAAGCTGCAACTTTAGGAACCAGCAATAATATCGGACAATTGGTATTAGGTGTACATCCCGTTGGACAAGTTACAGATCAATTTACCACAACTCAAACCAGTAACGTTTTACATCGGTTTAATTTAACCGCCAGCAACGAAAATATCAATGTCGGTTCTTTAAATTTTACAGTTTCACCAACGGGTATTTTAAATACTGATATCTCAGGTTTGCAGTTAGTGCGTGATGTCAATAATAATGGCATTCAAGATATCGGTGATGTGGTTGTCGGGACGGTGGAAAGTCCGGTTAATCTTGCGGATGGGTTGACTTTTGCTAATCTGACGGTGCCGGTGGGAAGCAATAATTATTTATTGCTGGCAAATGTCAATAATTTAGCAGCCGGAGATCGGTTGAGTTTAGGTTTGGCAAATACGGGAATTATTAATAACGTTGGGGCGACTTCTGGGTTCCAAATTGCCGACACCGGCACCGTTACTTCTACGGTTCATACCGTTGACATCGCAGCGCTTTCTGTGGTAATAAACGAAGTTGCATGGATGGGAACTCAGGCAAATGCAACGGATGAATGGATCGAACTTTTTAACCCTACTTCTAATGCAATAGATTTAACCGGCTGGACAATTCCAAGCGGAACCGGCACAACAATTACTATTACAAATGGAGTGATTGCGGCGGGGGGATATTTCCTTTTAGAAAGGACATCTGATGCGACTGTTAATAGTCTACCGGCTAATTTTGTTTACACCGGCGGACTTAATAATACCACCGGCACGTCTTTAACTTTACGTTCCAGTGAAGGGACAATTATTGATAGCGCTAATGCGGATGGTGGAGTATGGCCGGCGGGTAGCAATACAGCCGCAACTGCACGTTTTACAATGGAAAGAATCGATCCGACTTCCCCAGATATTGATAGTAACTGGCGAACTAATAACGGAATTATCCGCAATGGCACGGATGCTTTAGGTAATAATATTTTGGGAACTCCAAGCGCTCAAAATTCTGTTTACGCGACTCCGGGGGTAGTTATTACGGAGTCGGGGGGAAGTACGGTTTTAACGGAAGGTGGGGCAACGGATAGTTATACGGTGGTTTTGAGAACGCCTGTCACAGCGCCGGTAACAGTAAATTTAACAAATGTTGGCGGACAAACTACGACAACAGCGGGAAGTTTAACTTTTGATAATACAAATTGGAATGTCGCACAAACGGTGACGGTGACGGCGGTAAATGATCCGACAGCAGAAGGTACGCACACCGGCACAATTCAACATTCTATTACCAGTACAGATTCTCGGTATAATATAGCGGTGGTGCCGGTAAATGCGAGTATTACAGATAATGATTCTAATCCACCGGTGATTTCTTTAGCTTCGGCAAGTTTGAGTTATACGGAAAATAGCGGTGTGGTGGTTGTAGATAGCGGCGCGAGTGTTTCTGACTCAGACTCGGCTGATTTTAATGGTGGTGTTTTGACGGTACAATTTTCTGGGGCGACGGGTTTAGGGGAAGATAGTTTATCTATTCAAAATGTGGGAAATGGTGCCGGTCAAATTGGCGTAGCAGGAAGTACGATTAGTTATGGTGGGGTGGCTATTGGTACGTTTAGCGGGGGGAATAATGGCTCAACTCCTTTGGTGGTTAATTTGAATGCAATTGCTAATATAACTGCGGTTTCAGCATTGTTGAAAAATATCGTTTATTTGAATAATTCCGAAAATCCGTCGGCGACACCTCGCACGGTAGAATTTCAAATGACGGATGGTGATAATGGGGTTGGGTTGCCGGTGAGTAAGACGATAAATGTTGTGCCGGTGAATGATGCACCAACTATTTCAGCTATTACAGCGCAAAGCACAAATGAAGATACAGCAACCGCAGCGATTAGTTTTACGATAGGAGATGTGGAAACGCTGCCAGACTCGTTAATTTTATCGGCGACTTCTTCAAATACAAGTCTTATCCCAAATAGTAATATCGTTTTTGGTGGCACCGGCAATAACCGCACAGTCAGTTTAACCCCGGCAGCGAATCAAAATGGCACGGCAACGATTACGATTAATGTCAGTGATGGTACGACTGTCACGAGTACGAATTTTGTTTTAACGGTAAATGCTGTAAATGATGCGCCGGTGGCTGTTGAGGATGCTTACAGCGTAGATGAAGATAAAACACTGATTATACCGGCATCTGGTTTACTGGTAAATGATACCGATGTGGAGAATAGCCCGCTGACACCAATTGTAGTAACCGGCCCTTCTAATGGTAGTGTGGTATTAAATGCGGATGGTTCGTTTGCGTACACGCCGGCGGCCAATTATACCGGAGTAGACAGTTTTACATATCAAGTCAGTGACGGTACAGCAGTTTCTAATCCGGTGCCGGTGAGTTTACAAGTTAATGCTGTCAATGATGCACCAACTATTTCAGCTATTACAGCGCAAAGCACAAATGAAGATACAGCAACCGCAGCGATTAGTTTTACGATAGGAGATATTGAAACGCTGCCAGACTCGTTAATTTTAACGGCGACTTCTTCGGATACAAGTCTTATCCCAAATAGTAATATCGTTTTTGGTGGCACCGGCAATAACCGCACAGTCAGTTTAACCCCGGCAGCGAATCAAAATGGTACGGCAACGATTACGATTAATGTCAGTGATGGTACGACTGTCACGAGTACGAATTTTGTTTTAACGGTAAATGCTGTAAATGATGCGCCGGTGGCTGTTGAGGATGCTTACAGCGTAGATGAAGATGAAACACTGATTATACCGGCATCTGGTTTACTGGTAAATGATACCGATGTGGAGAATAGCCCGCTGACACCAATTGTAGTAACCGGCCCTTCTAATGGTAGTGTGGTATTAAATGCGGATGGTTCGTTTGCGTACACGCCGGCGGCCAATTATACCGGAGTAGACAGTTTTACATATCAAGTCAGTGACGGTACAGCAGTTTCTAATCCGGTGCCGGTGAGTTTACAAGTTAATGCTGTCAATGATGCACCAACTATTTCAGCTATTACAGCGCAAAGCACAAATGAAGATACAGCAACCGCAGCGATTAGTTTTACGATAGGAGATGTGGAAACGCTGCCAGACTCGTTAATTTTAACGGCGACTTCTTCGGATACAAGTCTTATCCCAAATAGTAATATCGTTTTTGGTGGCACCGGCAATAACCGCACAGTCAGTTTAACCCCGGCAGCGAATCAAAATGGTACGGCAACGATTACGATTAATGTCAGTGATGGTACGACTGTCACGAGTACGAATTTTGTTTTAACGGTAAATGCTGTAAATGATGCGCCGGTTTTCTCCTCAACTCCCATCACCACCGGCAACCAAAACTCAGCCTACAGTTACAATATTGTTACGTCAGACGTAGATGCCGGTGAGACTCTGCTTATTTCAGCAAACGGTTTACCGGCTTGGTTGACTTTAACTGATAACGGTGATGGTACCGCCACTCTTACCGGCACTCCCACCAATGCCAATGTCGGCAATAATAATATAGAGTTGGAAGTCACCGACGCGACGGGTGCAACTGCAACTCAAAACTTTACCCTCAACATAACCAACCTCAACAACCCTCCCACCTTTACCAGTCTACCCCCCAACACCGCCACAGAAAATCAACTTTATCTCTATAACATCCAAACCACCGACTTAGACGGCAACGCTGTCACCCTTTCTGCCGTAAACTTACCCGCATGGTTAACCTTAACCGATAACGGCGATGGCACCGGCACCCTCAGTGGCACACCAAACCAAACCCAAACCGGCACATATAATATATTGTTGCAAGTCAACGACGGCATTACCCAAACGCAACAAACCTTCACCCTCAACAGCGACATCGTAAACGATACCCCCACTCTTGTCACCAATAACAGTTTTTCCGTCAACGAAAACGCAACCAAAACCATAACTTCCGCAGACTTAAATACAACAGACAGCGATAACTCCCCCGCTGATATCGTCTACACGGTTACTCAACTTCCCCAAAATGGAGTTATCTACAAAAACAGCATTGCCCTTTCCCTCGGCGCCACCTTCACTCAAGCCGATATCAACTCCGCTGCCATAACCTACACCCACAACGGCAGCGAAACTACAGCAGACTCCGTTAGCTTCACCGTTTCCGACGGCACAAACTCTGCCATCCCTGCAAATTTTGCCATAACTGTCTCAGCCGCAAATGATGTGCCGGTGTTGTCTGTGAATACCGGCTTAACTTTGCCTGAAAACAGTTCTGTCGCTATTACCACATCTGTGCTTAAAAGTCAAGACTCAGAACAAAGTTTCTCAGAATTGATTTACACCCTCACCAGCTTACCCGCCACCGGCACTCTCAGCCGTAACGGTATCCCCCTCAACCTTGGCGACGCTTTCACCCAAGCGGATATCGATCAAAACTTAATCGCCTATAGCCACAACGGTAGTAAGGTTACGGCGGATAGCTTTAATTTTACCCTCGGTGATGGGGCCGGTGGTTCGGTGAGCGGCAATTTCCGTCTCACCATTAACCCTATCTCTGAAACCCCCACACCTACACCCGAACCGGCACCCACACCTACACCCGAACCGGCACCCATTCCCACACCTACACCCGAACCCATCCCCACACCGGCACCCGAACCGGCACCCATTCCCACACCTACACCCGAACCCATCCCCACACCGGCACACGAACCCATCCCCACGCCGACACCGGCACCCATTCCCACACCTACACCCGAACCCATTCCCACACCTACACCCGAACCCGTAGGGGGATTTGGCGAAAACCCAATCCCAGCCGAGACTCCACAACCCATCCCCACCCCCGCATTGCCACCAAGCCAGCAACCGGCCTATAGCTTCAAAAACTTTTTCCAATATATTGCCGGTGACAGAAGCGCCTTTATAAACCTAATTTTTGACGAAAAATATTACCTAGAAAATAACCGCGATATTGCCGAAGCCGTCGCCAAAGGGCAACTAAAATCAGGCTTCCAACACTTCCTAAAATTCGGACAATATGAAGGAAGAAACCCAAGTGTGCTATTCAACGAACAAGAATATCTTGATGGCAACCCCGATGTAGCAGAAGCCATCAAAAAAGGAGCATTCAAGAGTGGGATAGAACATTTTATTAAACACGGCTTTTTTGAAGAAAGAGATTTACGCTACCTAATATTTGACGAAGAATATTATCGCAATACCAACACCGATGTAGAAAAAGCCATCAAAGAAGGAATCTTTAAAACCGGCTTTGAGCACTTTATTAAATTTGGACAATATGAATGGCGAAACCCAAGTTTGCTATTTAATCAAAGCGAATATGTTGCCCAAAACCCAGACGCAGCATCAGACATAGCCGCCGGCATCTATAAAAGTGCCTTTGAGCAATTTATGAAAATTGGGTTAAAACAAGGCAAAAATCCTTCAAGTTTATTTGACAGCCAAATTTACTTAAAAGAAAATCCAGAAGTGGTAAAAGGGATAGAAGCCGGTGTTTATCAATCGGCGTTTGAGCATTACTTAAAGACAGGAATTTCTCAAAAGCAAAAAGGAGAAAATATTGAAGAAGTCACTCCTAAAAATTTGTTGGAATATATCACAACAGCCGGGAGAGGAGCTTTAGCATTATTTTATGATGAAAAAACCTACCTCGAACAAAACCCAGAAGCCAAAAAAGCCTTAGCAGAAGGAACTGTAAAAAACGGCCTCGAACACTTCTTAAAATTTGCTGCAACTCGTCCACAAAACTTAATTAGTTTGTGTTATAATGAGCAGCAATATTTAGGAGATAATCCCGATGTAGCAGATGCCGTTGCCAAAGGTGCGTATATTAGCGGGTTAGAACACTATCTACAATTTGGAATTTTTGAAGGGCGAGATCAGGAATTTTTAACCTTTGATGAAGTTGGCTATTTGCAAAAAAATCCAGAGATAGAACAAGCCGTTAAAAAAGGAATATACAGCAGCGGTTTTGAACACTTCAAACGCCAAGAAAAACGCTCATAGTAAGCCGCCGGTTAAAATCGGTGGCTACCCGAAAAAAGTCCTACGGACTATAGAATTAAATGATTAACCCCGGAGGGGGTTTTATTCGTGTAGACGCCAATTTTAACCGGCAGCTTTTGAAAATTGCTATTAATCGAATTTATTAAGAAGTGCCGGTACTCGAAGCCAACCCTACCAATTTATCAAGATTGAGATAAAAAACAACTGATTCCGAAACATGAATTAAACGATCAACGACAGTAGAAAGTTGACCTTGCCGGTATAACTCTGGAACCTCAGAAAATTGCTCTGGAGAGACTTCTAAAATAGCCGGCATATCAGGAATAGGAATCCCCACCGGCACAGAATTATTCAAAGAACAAACAATCAAAAAATTACAATCAGAGAAATGGCAAGTGTTAGAAAGCAAAGTGGAAACATCAAAAACCACAATCGTGTCATTTTGCTCTTTTACCAAACTGCGACCGCTGATTAAAACGCCTTGGGGTATAAACTCTTTAACAACACGCAACACCCGCAAAAGCGGAATAGCATAACGCTCATTACCGGCATTAAAAACTAAAAATTTCTCCGTAGTAATTCGGGGTAATTCCTCATGCTTTGTGCGAAACCGGCGACTGTATTTAAAGCTATTCATTGCCATTTATCCTTTGTTTGTAAGATTTCATTTTTTCTTCATAAAAACAGCGATTTTTTAAAAGCTAATAAATAATGATAAAAATCAATGCTTTTTCCCTAAAATATTGCCAATCACATCCAACAATTGCCTTTCACTATAGGGCTTAGTAAAATAATAACAAGCGCCCAACTCAAAAGCAAGCTGCCGGTGTTTAGATCCGCTGCGAGAAGTCAACATAGCCACAGGAATAGGAGTCAGAGTCGGATCAGACTTCATCTGACGCAACAATTCAAAACCATCCATTCGAGGCATTTCAATATCAGCAATAACCAACCGACATTGAGGATTTCCGTGTAGTAAATCGAGGGCTTCTTGACCATCTTTTGCTTGAATAACTCGATAACCAGACCGATTCAAAGTCAGAGCCAACAATTGACGAATTGTATAAGAATCATCCACCACCAAAATTTGAGTAGGAGAAGTAACAGGAACCTCAGAAACTTCTAAAGGATGAGAAGGAGGAAAGCTCTTTTGAGCCTTATTATTTAGGCCAGAAAAAACCACACTATTTTGACGTTGAAACTGACCAATCAAATCATCAACATCTAAAATCATTACCACACGACCATCACCCAAAATTGTACAACCGACAACACCATGAGGCTTAGAAAGAGGGGCCGGTAAAGGTTTGATCACAATTTCCTGCTGTCCTACCAAGCGCTCAACCGCCACCGCCAAGATGCCCTCACTTGATGCCAAAACCACCACCGGAATATAATCTTGCTCCACCGGATCAGGCGAAGGGCCATCGGGATGTGCTATACTATAGTGAGTCAACTCCTGCAAACGCATCAAACGGATAAACTCGCCCCGCCACCGCAACATCAACTGATTACCCGCCCGGAGAATTTGGTGAGGTTGGAGGTGCAAAATCTCTTCCACCGAATCCATAGCCACCGCCACCGTATTGCGATCCGTATGAACCAACAGCGCATCAGCTATCGACAACATCAAAGGTAACTTAAGTATAAAACTTGTACCCTTACCGGGCCGGGAATCGACCTTGACCATGCCGCGAACACCGCGTAAATTGTTACGAACCACATCCAAACCCACCCCGCGTCCCGACAACTCCCCGACGTGCGAAGCAGTAGTAAAACCAGCCCAAAATAAAAACTCGTATAACTCCGCCGTTGAAAGGGTAGATACCTGATCCAGCGGCACCAATTGGGCCTCAATCACACGCCGGCGGATCGCCTCAGGGTCAATTCCCCGGCCATCATCTGTGACCGTAATAATCGTTTGTCCGCCTTGGTGACGCGCCTCAACTTCAATCTGGCCGGTGGCCGGTTTACCGGCTGCTATCCGAACTGCCGGCGGTTCAATACCATGATCAAAAGCATTTCTCACTAAATGTACAAGCGGATCGCGCACTGCATCCAGCAAACTTTCATCTATCTTAGTATCACGTCCAGATATTACTAACTTTACTTCCTTATTGTGAGATTGACACAAATTTCGGACAGAGCGGGGCAAATGATCCACCGCACGACCAAAAGGAACCACCCGCAACTGCATAACCCGCGAGCGTAACTGATCCGTAATGCGGCGTAAACGGTCAGTGCTGCTCTCAAAAAGCTTTGCGAGGTCATCAATTTTGGTAGCCGATTGGGAAATGGCCTGAGTAGTTTCGATTACTTCTTGCGCCGTTGAGTGAAACTCTGTATAAGTATCCATTTCCAAACAATCGAACTGAGACAAAACTAGAGACACCGGCTTTTTTATGCCTTCCCCAGCCAGCCGGTCGTATTCTTCGCGCAATTGAGAGCCATATTGATTTAAATCTAAAATCCGGCGGCGAATTCGCTTAACTTCTGTGCGTAATTGCGACTCTTGTAACTCCAAATTCGTGCGATTAATAACCAACTCTCCAACCAAATTAATTAACTCCGTCAGCCTTTCCAAATCCACGCGAATTGTGGGACGATTAGAAATAGGTAAGGGGGGATTAGGTAAAGGAGGCTGAGGGAGAGTTACAGAGTCCACATCGACAAAAGAAACCGGGATAGGTAGCAAATCAATATCAGGAACCTGAATAGCTTTTCCCAAACAAACTTGCTCCGCAGCATCTTGCAAATTCTTAGTAATTTTCAAACCGGAAACTTTTAACTCATCTGACGTTAAGTTAGGTTGGTTTACTAGGTTTTGCAAGCAATTAGCAATTACCCCAAACTGGGGTAAATTTAACATTCCAGCAATACCAGAAAGGCGATAATGAATTTCTTTTATAACTTCAATAGCTTTATCTAAATTTTGCGAATCAACTGTATTTAACTCCCCTTCCAACTTATCTAAAACTGGCGGTAAATCTTTCTCAAAAATTAACTTAATAATCCCAAAGTTTGGCAGAGCAGCCACCGGCACCACTTCCTCTGTTTCATACTCAGCGCGGAGTTGAGCCTTAATTTCAGCAATCCGAACCAAAGAGGCATGATCCTCAAACCGCCCCTCCTTTTCCAAACGCTCCACATAAATTTTCAATACATCCGTAGCTTGTAAAAGAGAAGTAATTATCTCTTGATTCAAACCCCATAAATCAGCCCCATCCCCCACAATAGAAAAACAATCCTCCAACCCATGAGCCGCATCAGCCAACTGTTGGAAACCAAACATCAAAGCCGAACCCTTAAGCGAATGAGCCAAACGAAACAACTCTTTTACCAACTCCAAACGCCCATCGTCAGAAGCATCAAACTCAAGAGCCAAAAGATTCGCCTCAATTGATTGCAGAAATTCCTTAGTTTCTGCGAAAAAACTCCCTAACAAATCATTATAATTATTTTGATTCATACTTCAAAACCCCAAACCTCTTAAACCCACAGCATTTGTACAAGCAATTAAGCAGCAGTGGGTAAAAAAATCTCTTCACCCCTGCTAAAAACGGCTCAAGTCCTAAAATTTTCCACCGATCTTTGCAACTCACTCACACTTGCAGCCAACCCATTCAAAGAAGCCGAAACATCGCGGCCTTTTTGAGCCGTAGTTATAGAAATTTCACTTACTTGTTGGACGCGATGAGCAATATCTTCCGCCGCCAAAACTTGAGCTTGAGCCGCACGATTAATCGTATTAATAAACACATTACTTTGCCGGCTCACCTCAATAATAGCAATCAAATGAGTTTTGGCTTCTGCCGCAAGCTGAGTGCCGGTAACAACTTCTTGAATTCCCGACTCCATCGCTTGCATAACCCGTTCTATTTCGCTGCGAATTTGCTCAACAATCTCCGAAATTTCTTCCGTTGCTTCTGTGGAACGTTCCGCCAATTTTCGCACTTCTTCAGCCACCACAGCAAACCCCAAACCTTGCTCACCGGCTCTTGCAGCTTCAATTGTTGCATTCAGCGCCAGCAAGTTAGTTTGCGAGGCAATTTTAGAAATAGAAGTGACAATTTTACCAATTTGTTGCGAACTTTCACCCAAGCGTTTAATCATCTTGCCGGTTTGGGAAATAGTTTGTCGAAGTTCATTAATTCCCTCCACCGTGCGATCAACAGCCACACCTCCCGCCTGAGCCGTAAGAGCCGCTTGTTGAGCCACTTGTTCCGCTTGTTGAGAAATATGGCAAACCTCTTTAATAGAGCTAACAATGCCCTCAATTTGCTCTAATGCCAGTTCAATTTGTTGGGCTTGATTTTGGGCTTGTGTCGCTAATTCATTTGTGTTTCTCATTGATTCACGAGTGCCGGTTCTCACTTCCAGCGCCACTGTTTGAATACCCGTAACAACTTGGCGCAAAGAATCCAACAAAAAGTTAAAAGATTCCGCAACCGCCACTAAAATATCATTACTCACCGCCGCTCTTACCCGCAAATCACCTTTGGCGGCGCCTTTAATATCATTTAACAGTTTAATTACCTGCTCTGTCAGAGCATCAGCCTCCATTTTACGCTCAGTTGCCAGAGTTTCCAGTTGCTTTTCTGCTTGTTTTCTTTCGGTAATATCAAAGCGAATACTGATATATTTAGCAATATTGCCGGCGGCATCAAAAATGGGAGCAATCGTTGAATCTACCCAGTAATAACCACCATTTTTGTTTCTGTTTTTAATCTCCGCTTTCCAAACCCTTCCGCTAGAAATCGTTGCCCACATTTCTTGAAAAAAGGCTTTAGAGTGATAGCCAGAATTAATCAGACGGTGGTTTTGGCCGATTAATTCTTCGCGGCTATAACCGGAAATTTGGCAAAAACTATCATTGACAAAGGTAATCGTTCCTCTTAAATCAGTTTCGCTGACAATAGCGGCTCGATCAAGGGCTTTCTGGCGGTTATTTAATTCTTTCAACAAACGCTCTTGTTCGCGGGTTAGTTGCGTAAAACGTTCTTCGGTTTGTTTATTATTTGTAATGTCGTGAGCCACTGCATAAATCAATTGTTGATCACCAAAATATTTTGCAGCCCACGCCAGCCAGCGATATTCGCCATCTTTGCACCGATAGCGGTTTTCAAAATAAACACTATTACCATTTTGAGGTAGTCTTTGTATTTCGCTGGCGGTGAATTTTTGGTCATCTGGATGCACCATATCCAGCAAATATTTTCCTTCTAATTCTTGAGGATTATAGCCCAGTTTATTTGCCCAAGCAGGGTTTAGCCGGTTGAATTTACCGTTAACATCTGCAATGCACAGCAAGTCCAACGAAAGCATAAAAAATCTGTCTTTTTCGCTTTCTACTTGGTGCCGGTAAGCCTCCATTTCGGTTTTTAATTGGTTTTTTTGTTCTTCAACTTCGGCTGGGGTTAATATAGTCAAGGCTTTGGGAAGAAAACCTATTAAAAATAAGCCCAATACCCCCATAACACCGGCATTCGCAGCTTTGAATATCCCCGCCCAAAAATAACTACCACTCGCACCGGCTTTGTTG
This sequence comes from Ancylothrix sp. D3o, assembly GCF_025370775.1. Classification (NCBI taxonomy): domain Bacteria; kingdom Bacillati; phylum Cyanobacteriota; class Cyanophyceae; order Oscillatoriales; family Microcoleaceae; genus Ancylothrix; species Ancylothrix sp. D3o. The sequence continues at coordinate 161,231 of NZ_JAMXEX010000011.1, forward strand.
GTTATAATATTCCAAAACGCCCAACTTTCTGTTAAATGAGCAATTGCACTCGTCAAAACGAAAGCCCCTACTAACCACAAAAGTCGGTTAAATCTTAACTGTAATCGCTGCTTGATAAAGTATAAAAAAACTAAAAAAATTATTCCTTCCAAAGCACCAGAAATTAACAGAGATAAGCCATGAATTAAGGCTAAATTGCCATTCACAAATTCCCCAACAAATTTTGATGAAACCTCGGTTGTTTCCAGCATTATTCCTTTCCTTTTTAAGCTAATATAAAAGTATATAACTTTTTTTTAAAAAAATTACCATCGTTCCGATTTAGTGATAGCTTCCACATCTAAAATCATCAATAATCGGCCCTCACAATCATACAAACCTTTCAATAAAGGAGCCAATTCTTCGCTTACTTCAACCGCCGAAACAATATGATCGGGATTCAGAGACAAAACGCCCTCCACCCCAGCCACCGCCAATCCCATACGAATCATGTCGGAGGGCTGCTCAAAATTAGAAGATTCTAAGACTAAAATCCGACTTTGAGGGTGCTGAATATCCGCCGATTCCGCATCAATAAACCGGCCAAAATCTCCCACCGCTAAAATTTCCCCCCGCAAATTAGTCAACCCCAACAAAAAAGGCAAAGTATTCGGCACCGGCGATATCGGTTGTTCGCTCGCGCCAAGCACTTCTCGAACGCAAATTAATTCTACAGCAAACAAACTCCCCCCCTGACCAAAAAGCAAAAATTGCCGAGTCACACTAGGCAGGTTCTCGCCATCATTTGTACCCATTAGCGGTATTGATATAGCCATAATTAAACGCCTAATTTCTTAGTTAAAAACTTAATCTTCTCCCCTTTCCTAAAACTTTTTTTCCCTTCGGCAATTTTGAGCTTTATGATTTTTACTTTCCCCTCCAACACGCCAATCTAAACACCATAATCTTCCCCCTCCTAAAATTTGTCAACCCCTGACCGATATTCCCAATAAAAGCCCAAAAAACCTGTCACTGATACACTTCATCCTCGCAAAAAAACTTACACTTTAGGAGCCTTATCAGAAGCCGCCGACGACTGGGTAAACTTTTTGATAACCTGACGTAAAGTATCAGCATCAAAAGGTTTCGTTAAATATTCCGTCGCCCCCGCCAACCGGCCCTGAACCTTATCAAAAGTTCCATCTCGCGCCGTTAACATAATAATCGGCAACTTTTGAAACTGAGGCAAATTGCGAATCGTACGACATAACTCTAACCCATCAATTCCCGGCATTGTAATATCCAGCAATAAAAGAGAAACCGGTTGATGATAAATCAAAGACAAAGCATCCACAGCATTATCCGCCAATAAAACCCTATACTCGGTTTCTAAAGCGCGTTTGACCAAATTTTGAGTCACAGCACTATCATCCACCGCCATAATTGTTGGCACTGTTTGATAACTTTCAGATGTCATAACTTTTTCTCCTGATTAACATTAATTTTCCCATGTTTACTATTAAAACAGTGCGTAACCACCCAGACTGAAAAGGCCGTCTCCTCATCAAAAATATCCTATCTAAAATCCTCATTTTAACTTCCTCCCCTGTTATCCACCAACCTAATTGTCCCTACTGCTTGATAACGTTCATTTTTCCTCAATTTTGTTCCTGATAAATACTAATTTTACCATGCCTAACCTTAAAAAAGATATCTTTTTCGCAGGTTGGCAAAGCGATTTTGCAATCTAAAATCTCAAATTTCAAATTTAAAATCTCCAAGAATTGCCGGCCCCATCAGAAAAGAGGAATCAGCGCTCTGCTCCATAGCTCTGATTTACATAATGCCCAAAAGTTGCCTTCTAACTGCTGTTGGGCTAAAGAGTTTTTCACACCTTAGACAGCCAGAAAAAGCTCCGACTGCAATAAAATGACAATTCCCTTGTCAAAACGCAGACAAAATTGATTTTATCAACCCCCCGGTAAGCGTTTCTCAAATCCCTCTCAGAAAAAATATTAATTTTTTTAAAAAAATCTTTGCCCAATCTGGTGACTCGCCATCTCATAACCCTAAACCACTTCCTAGCCTCATCCCAAAACACCCAAACATCTCAAAACACCCAAAGCCTGCGCCAAAATTATTGCTCTCCAGCCGGCCAGCAAAGCCTTACAGACACCCCACACATATTTTACCCCCCACAACTCACCGGCACACCCTCCTCAGCATCATCCTCAAGAATGGTGGCCCACTTCACCCCTTGTCCACAAAGTAGCCGCTAACCCTTACCCCGTAAGCTTTCCAAGAAAATTTAAAAAAAATCTAAAAAACTATTGACAAACCCTAGTACGCTGCTGTTAATATACTTAAGGAAACAAGCAATGGGGTGTCGCCAAGTGGTAAGGCAGCTGGTTTTGGTCCAGCCATTCCGAGGTTCGAATCCTTGCACCCCAGTTAAAAAGCCAAACTCAAAACTAAATAAAATTTTTGCACCTCATGGCCAGCACTGATCACCCCCTTAAAAAACTCAGTGCTGGTTTTTGTCATAAGCCATCAATCCTGTACCATCATAAAAAGCAACTCAGCTATTCACCGCTTCTAAATCTCCAAAATCCTATCCCTCACCGCCATGCTGCTTGCCCCCAACATCCTCGCCCTTGACTTTGATGGAGTCCTCTGTGACGGACTGCTAGAGTATTATCAAGCCGCATGGCGCACCTATACTCTGATTTGGCAACCCCCCAACCCCACACCCCCCGCAGACCTAGCCCCAAAATTTTATCGTCTTCGTCCTGTCATCGAAACCGGCTGGGAAATGCCCCTGCTGATCCACGCCTTAATACAAGGAATAGACGAACCCCAAATCCTCAAAAACTGGCCCAGCATCGCCCAAACCCTCCTCTTACAAGAAAACCTCAAAGCCGTCGAGCTAGGCGCAAAACTCGATAATTTACGCGATCAATGGATCGCCACAAACCTAAACGACTGGCTTAGTTATCACCGCTTTTATCCCGGTACCCTCGAAAAAATCAAACAACTCCTAGAAACCTCCCACAAAACAGTTATCATCACCACCAAAGAAGGCCGGTTTGTTCGTCAACTTTTAGAACAACAAAACCTCAATTTTCCAGAGCAACTTATTTTTGGAAAAGAACAAAAACGCCCCAAACAAACAATTTTAAAAGAACTTATCGATCACTCCCCCCCAAATACCCTTATTTGGTTTGTCGAAGACCGGCTCAAAACCCTGCAACTTGTGCAACAACAACCTGACTTAGCGGGAGTAGGTTTATTTCTGGCAGACTGGGGATACAACACCGCCGACGAAAGAAACCAAGCCCAACTTAACCCCCAGATTCACCTTTTATCTCTGCCACAATTTGCCGGTGACTTTAGCGGCTGGGTTTAAAAATTTCCCCCAAAAACTTCCCTGATCCCCAATCACAGACCGGCTCATATATACTACAGAAAATTTGGTGTGAGATTGTACCCAGAACCGACCCTATGAAAATTCCTTTATTAACCCAAAGGCAAACATCCGATCAAGATTTAGTATCGGAAATAACCCCCGATGTCTCTGTCGTCGTACCCATTTACAACGAAGTAGAAAGCTTACCCCATCTCATCTCTGCTATCAGCCAATCCCTCACAGAAAGCGGCCTAAGCTACGAAATCATCTGTGTAGATGACGGTTCAAAAGACGGCTCTCAAGAACTTTTGCGAGAGCTAACCAAAACCAAACAACCCTACCTCCGAGCCATATTACTACGCCGCAACTACGGACAAACCCCCGCAATGGCAGCAGGGTTCAATTATGCTCTCGGTAAAGTTGTGATTACAATGGATGGAGACCTCCAAAACGACCCCGCCGACATTCCCCTCCTCGTTGAAAAATTAAACGAAGGTTACGATTTAGTCAGCGGATGGCGCAAAAACCGGCAAGACGCAGCCCTCAAACGCCTCCTCCCCTCAAAAATTGCCAACTGGCTAATCGCCAGAGTCACCGGCGTAAAATTACACGACTATGGTTGCTCCCTTAAAGCCTACCGCGCTGAACTCGTCGCCGATCTCAATCTCTACGGAGAATTGCACCGATTTTTACCGGCTTTAGCTTTTATAGAAGGTGCGAGAATTACAGAAATGCCGGTGCGCCACCACAAGCGTCAGTATGGCAAAAGCAAATATGGTTTAGACCGCACCTTCCGCGTCCTTATGGACTTGTTAACCATCTTTTTCCTTAAAAAATTCCTCACCCGTCCTATGCACGTTTTTGGCTTATTTGGCTTAGGTTGTATGGGTCTAGGAACAATTATCGGAATGTATCTCACTTTCGTGAAATTCGGTTTAGGGCAAAGTATTGGCAACCGGCCTCTTTTGATTTTAGCTGTGTTACTGTTGCTGGCCGGTGTACAGTTATTCAGTTTTGGTTTACTTGCAGAGTTGCTGATGCGAACTTATCACGAATCCCAAGGCCGGCCCATTTATCGCGTCCGCGAAATTCTCGATTCTGCACGACAGGCATAAGCTTGTTAGCAAAACATCCCCCCTCGCTGTGTCTTGAAAAGGCAGCGAACAAGAGGAAAAATGTCTTTTTTTAAGGCAAGGGGGGATCTATTTTATGGCTGTCGGGCTTTTTGACAGTAGAATGGGTTAAGGCCGGTTTTTAACCGCTAAGTAGAAGCACTTAATTATTTGTAGGATGCTTCGAGCGTAAGCGATACCCATCAAAGCGTTGAGAGTGTTGGGTTTCGTTCCTCTACCCAACCTACATTACATATAGAGTTTAATTAAGTTGACTTACTTATCTGTGCGATTCTTATGTTCAAAAAGTAAACTCACTACAACAAGAAACGGGGTTTATTTGTCCATATATACTTACCTAAAAATAGCTATCAACTCAATCAAAGCAATGAAATAATATCCCAAAGCAGCAAAAGTATTCTTAATTATTTACTTTCTCACTTCCAAACAATTAGCCACAGATCCTATCGTTAACCGGCATTTATTTCGCAGCACCGCATCAATTTATAAAACTCATTCCAAATCAGCAGACATAACCTCATCCCAAACAAAATAGCCCCATTCTAAAACACCAACCAAGCAAAAAGCTTTCCTCCTTATTAAAAAATCTCCTCATTGATTCCACAACAAAAGCGATAATCTGAATATTCATCCCTCCATACTCTCAAAAACAAACAATGAAATACGACATCCCCGCCATCATCTCTGGTTATGCCCAAGGCTACTTTCTGATGGCAATCGATGACGAAGACCAGCTCGACTGGTACTCTAGCAAAGAACGTGCCCTCATTCCCCTCGATGACCGCTTTCGCTATCCAAAATCCCTCAACCGAGTCCTCAACTCCAACCGCTTCACCATCGCCATAAACCGCGACTTCCCCGCCGTCGTTGAAGGATGCAGCAACCGCGAAACCACCTGGATCACCCCGGAACTCAAAGAAATTTATTACGAAATGTATCAAACCGGCTGGGCATATAGTTTTGAAACTTGGCAAGGAAACGACCTCGCCGGCGGAATTTTAGGCATCGTCATCGGCGGCGCATTCATCGGCGAATCGATGTTTTATCGCATTCCCGAAGCCTCAAAAGTTGCAATGGTAAAACTTGTTGAACGTCTCAGAAAACGCAACTTTGTCTTATTTGATGCCCAAATGGATAACCCCCACCTCGAAAGATTTGGCTCTTACATCATCCCCAACTCAGACTATCAAAAATTGCTCCAAAAAGCTCTACAACGCCGGTGTTATTTAGATTAGCCCCCATAATGTATGATGTAATTGTTTATTCCCTAGGCTGCATCATCCACAATGAACAACACCCAGGAACAACTCAATAAACTCTTGCAACTCAGAAACGAGTACCCAGAAAAACAAGAAGAAATCGACCAACAAATTTACGAAAAATTTTGCCAAACTCACGCGATCTTAGTCATTGATATGTCTGGGTTTTCGCGGACAACCTTCCGCTACGGTATCATTCACTTTTTGGCAATGATTCATCAAATGAAAACCGTTGTTATTCCTGCCATAGAAAGCACGGGTGGCAAACTCATCAAACAAGATGCCGATAATATTTTTGCCGTATTTCCTACTGTTAACCAAGCCGTAGAATGTTCTTTTAAATTGCAACAACTCACCGGCACCGTCAACACCATCCTCCCCGAAGAAAAAGACATTCATCTATGTATTGGCATCGGCTACGGAAAAATTTTAATGATTGACAACCATGATATGTATGGAAGTGAATTTAACCTCGCCGCCAAACTTGGAGAAGACTTAGCCCAAAGAAACGAAATTTTATTAACTCAAGAAGCCTATCAAAACTTAAACCCAAAACAAGGCGAATGGCAAGAAGTAGAATTTTCTGTTTCTGGCCTAGAATTCATCGCCTATAAACCAAAATAAGCCTAATCGCGCTAACATAACAAAAGTTAACATTGTTGTGAGCGAAAGGCCACCCGCAAAAAAATGAGCGTCAAAGTTGGAGACATCGCCCCAGACTTCACTCTTGCTTCCCAAACCGGCACCCCCGTCAGCCTCAAAGATTTTCGCGGTAAAAAAGCCGTTGTCCTCTATTTTTACCCAAAAGACGACACCCCTGGTTGCACCGCCGAATCTTGCGGTTTCCGCGACAATTATCAAACTTTCATTGATGCCGGTGCTGAAGTGATCGGAGTCAGCGGAGACTCGCCAGAATCTCATCAAAAATTTGCCAAAAAATACAACCTGCCTTTTAGTCTCCTCAGTGACACCGGCAACCAAGTGCGTAAAACCTATGGAGTCCCCGCCGCCGCCTTTGGTTTACTCCCAGGAAGAGTCACTTATGTCATTGACAAAGACGGCGTTATTCGCCACATTTTTAACTCTATGATGAACTTTCAAGGCCACATCCAAGAATCTTTGCAAACCTTACAAACTATTGCCTAACTAGGCTGGGCTAGGCCGACCTTTTTCTGTTTTTCGGTTGCCAGGTGGGTTAGCTATGCCCACCTTTTTTTGTTTCTTGAAGCGGCTGGTTTTTGGGTTGGCCGGTGGGGATATCCCACCCTACAATCAGGTGGGCATAGCAACCCCATCAACTTTAGCTTTTTAGCTTTTAACTTCCTTCAAAGAAGGGCTATTACCGGCAGCAGTTTTGCCATTTTTTCCGTTTCCTTGCCCATTGCCATTGCGAGGAAGAATTAATCCATAACCGCCATGATGTTTGCGTTCATAGATCACATTAATTTCCCCTGTTTCGGCATTGCGGAACATATAAAAATCGTGATCAATTAATTGAAGTTGTTCCAAAGCTTCTTGCACCGTCATGGGCGGCATTGCAAAATACTTTGTGCGTACTACATCCGCCGGCAATTCCGCAGTACGATTGCCAATCAAATCAGAAACAACCGTTGCTTCTTCAGCCTCGACAGCCGTTGCTATTGACTGAGCAGTAGTTTTTTGATCCTGCCGTTTTTCCTTATATTTCCGTAATTGCCGCGAAATTTTATCCGCCACTAAATCAATACTTGCATAAAGATTTTCGCTGCTTTCTTCTGCACGGATTACAGTACCATTGGCATAAATTGTCACCTCAGCCGATTGTTTAGAACCGATCCGAGGATTGCGGGCCACTGACAAATGTACATCCACTTCCATTGTTAAATGCTGAAAGTGACTCACCGCCTTCTCAATCTTTTGATTGACGTACTCACGAATCGCATCGGTGATTTCAATATTTTTGCCATGGATAACAAGCTTCATATTTGCATTTTCCGCTGAATACCCCACCCTAAGACAATTACCATCGGTGAGGGGAAAGCGGGGCGGTCATTACCGCTTTCCTAAAATTAATGAATTGGCCCGTTTTTCTGGCCTGTTTATCAAAAACAGAGCCGAACTTTTTTGAGTTTTTTTCTTGCCGATTCTCGAAAGCCACCGTGACGTCAAACACAACGTTTATTAGACTTTCTCAATGGTTCACAGAGGACAAATAAAGACCTCTGGCGGGAATTGATCAACCGGCAATACTCCGCTATTTCTATCTAAACCACTTTTGCCACAAGGGTCGCGCTTATAAACTTGATGCGTCCCGACGGCGACAACTGCCCTACCGTTCGCACTTTCTATTTGTGTAGCGTCCCGTAGGTATGGCCTGGTTGTAACTAACTCCTCTCCTCAAAAAATTTGTTTCTAATTACAGAATATCACTTTGTATTCCGAACAACAGCAAGTTTTACTTTCTCTTTAAAATCTGTTGCATTCCTTGAAAAATCGTATTAATTTTCTCCCCAATTTCCGAGTAAATTTAAGTCAATTTACTCTTGATTTTTTGGTAGTTTTACCCTATTTTATATCATTTTTGTTTTTGCGTCTAGCGATCTGAGAGTTAATTTTTGCCTGGACATACCAGCCGAGTCGCTTCTCAAAGCACTTGTCAGCCATCCCCCGGAGCCGGTGAACAGGTCAACCGGCCCCCAAAAGTTTTAAAATGTCAGCGCCAACCTCAACCAAAAAACCGACCTTTGTTCAATCTCAACCCAAACCAAACGCAGCAAAACTGTCTACTGTACAACCGGCCCATAGTCCCCTACATGACCGCCTGGACATGGCAACAAAATCTCGTCAACCAGCGCCGGCAAAACCCCGACCTAGAAGACATCCTGATATTGCTAGAACACCCGCCTGTTTACACGCTAGGACGCGGTGCAACCTTAGAATTCCTCAAATTTGACCCCACCACTTGCCCCGATGAAATCCACCGCATCGAACGCGGCGGAGAAGTAACCTATCACTGTCCGGGGCAACTAATCGGTTATCCGATCCTCAACCTCAAACGCCACCAACCAGACTTACACTGGTATCTCCGCCAACTCGAAGAAGTGATCATTCAAGTCCTTGATCAATACAACCTCAAAGGCGAACGCATCGAAGGCTTAACCGGCGTCTGGGTAGAAAATCGAAAAGTCGCCGCCATCGGCATCAAAGTCAGCCGGTGGATCACCATGCACGGTTTTGCCCTCAACATCAACCCCAACCTCGAAGGCTTCCAAAAAATCATCCCCTGCGGCATCGCCCACAAGCCGGTCGGCAGCCTCGCCGAATTTATCCCAAACATAGACCCAAACTCCGTAAGGCAAAGAATCGCCACAACCTTTGGCGCAGTCTTTCAGCTAAATATGCTTGAAATCGTCTCCTAAGCTTGGCCCTCGCCCCCATCCCTCAACATTAAGAAACATCTCAGAGAAACATCCCATAAACCCACTTTGAAACATCCCATCAAAAAAGCCATCGCTTCACACAGCTAAAAATGCCCCTACAGATTGTAGATAAAAATCCCCAACCCTCCAAAAAAGACAAGCCAATTTTCAACGCCCCAGAACCTAGAAAATTTGGCCTTTTCGCAACAATAATTAATATAAAGCCACATTTTATCCCCACAGCAAAGGTAAAGGGCATTTCCAATCTAGGCATCAAGCATTTAAAATCGAAAAGGGTAGAAAACCAGCAGCAAGATTTGGACGGGGTGCATCAACAAGCTAAAAATTCATTGTTCCTTCCGCATAAGAAGTATGGATGGTGTAGAGGACTGCCGGCAGGAAGGATTTTCTATTTTCCAGCTTGTTGTTAAAAATTACTAAATTCTCCCCAGCGTGAAAACCTATTCACCCCCCTTTTTTGTGCTTATGAGCCTACCAACAACAAAGGATACCGCCTACGTCGAATTAGTGCATTTTAGTTTACGAGCCGAAGCAGCCAAAGTTCACCGACCTTTAGGCTCCCCAAAATTAAAACCAGCCCAAACTTATCTTGAAACCCCACAAGATACAGAAACAGATGCAATGACTGGCTGGTATTCATCGAGTGTCAGTTTCGCCTCACCCCTGCAAAGTCTCCGCTACCGAGATAAAACAGCTTTAAACGCACTCTTTGAAGGAAACGACCTGGAAGCGATTATTCTTGATGTTGTCACTAATCTTTTATGGTTGTGTCCTGAGCCTTGCTGGGAAGAAAATTCCTATGAGCTTTTAAAGGAATTTCTCGTAGAAGACTGGGTGCCGAGTTGTATGCAGAAATCCAAGATATAGTCGTTCGCTTCGCCATAGGCTCCCTTGCATTCCCCAAAACCGGCAATTTTAATTTTTCGCACCTTTATCATACTTTAGAAACGTATAAAGTTTAATTTTGTTACGTTTCTTTTTTCCGAAAAAAAGGGGGGAGAATTAACCGGCCCCATGACCAATCTCCCCCTTATTTCGGCCCACCAAACCTTACAAAAATCTCTTAAAAAGGAATGTCATCAAGCGAAGAATCTGAATCGCTTCTTAGCGTTTCGCTTTGGCGGGGGTTCGGCTCAGGTTGCGCTGTGTATTGCCATTCCTGAGACGGTGTGCTATTAGGTGCCGGTTCAGTGATTTTGGGAGCCGGTACCGCAGCGCGAGGACTCATCTGCACCACATTACTCGGCGCCGGTGCAGCCATTGACACTGTTTCCGGTGCTCTTTGAGCAACATGGCTGGAAAACTCAACCCCCCCCGCCCCTAAATTATGAATGCGAGAAGCTGTCAACTCGGCACGTTTTTCTTTGACACCATCCGCCAGCGTTACCGTAATCATACCCAGTCGGCCTTCAATCAGCACCCGATCTCCTTGGTGGTAGCGCTCTTGAATTTCTTGGGCCAAATTTCCCCAACCCACCACCTTTAAAGTTGATGGTTTGTCTTCAGCCTTCAGCGCCGGAAACTGCACAAACATCTCAGCGATAGCAATTTGGTCTGGCGTGTAGCGTAATTGCGGATTTTGTAAAATTTCCGCCATCAAAATGCAACTGTTCATAAAACCCCGAAGTCATCCTTAAACAATCTATCCATTTAATTTTACTCTTTCTTTTGTCCTAAAACCTTTAAGGAGTTTGTTCGTAGTAACCCCTAAAGGGCTTCCTAACCCTTAAAATTCTTGCTCTACAAACGCCTGAATTCGGTGCCGATAGTCACGCAAATTTTCATCTACCCAGTCAGGATCATTACTGTTAGCAAAAATATGTACCAAAGGCTCACCGGCATCCGGTAACACCAAAACCCAACTATCGCTGCTGCGGTCAAAAATCTTCACCCCATCAATTAGTTCTAAATTTTCTGCCGGGTGAATTTCCACCAAATGACGCATCAGCGCCCCCTTAACCGTCCAAGGACAGCGTAAACTATATTGCCGGTGAGCCACACGGGGAATCTCCGAACGAATATGAGCCAAAGATCGCTCCTGCAAAGTCAGCATTTCAATCAACTTGCCAATGCAAAACATCGCATCAAACCCCGGATGCAGTTGCGGGAAAATAAACCCCATTTCACCACTGCCGCCTATTACCACATTTGGGAAATTTTGGCAAGCCTCCATTAAAGCTGTAGGATTGGCTTTGGTGCGAACAACTTTCCCATCATGCCGGCGGGCAATTTGTTCGATAGCACCGGATGAGTGAACCGGCACCACCACCGTAGAGCGAGGGTTGCTAGTTAACATCATATCCACCATCACCGCCGTCAAAATTTCGCCACGAATCAAATTGCCGGCTTCATCCACCAAAATTAACTGCTCACCATTAGCAGCCACCTGGACACCAAAATTCGCCCGCAATGCTTCCACCACATGACCAAGTTGGAGGAGCAAACTTTCTCTCTCTTCGTTTCCCGGCGGTGTTTGATTTAAACTCGCATTTAACACCACCGCATCACAGCCATATTTTGCCAAAAGCTGGGGTAACACAGCCCCCGCCACAGCATAAACATAATCAATCACAACTTTAGCGCGGCTATGATAAATGGCTTGAGTATTCAAATTACTCTCGTAGGCACTATTGTAAAGTTCCAGCACTTGACTGGGATAAGCCATATTTCCAATTTCTTGAATTTGCGCCCTGCGGAAATCTTCTTTAAAATAAGCGCCCTCAATTTTTTTCTCGCGGGGTTTAGAGATATTAATTCCCTTTTCGTCAAAAAATTCGATTAACATTGAATCTGCCCGCTCTGGATGCAAGCGCACATGAATTCCACCGGCCACTGATAAGGTAGGAATAATCGCTCTGGCAAGGGGAATGGCGGTAGCTTCTAAGTTTTGAATATGCACTCCCACCGACATCAAACCGGCTATCAAAGAACGCGACACCATCCGCGAAATGCTGCGCTGATCGCGGGACACCGTAACCGAGGAACCGGGCTTGAGCGTAGAACCATAGGCGGCGCCCAGTTTGACAGCAAATTCTGGGGTGATATCAATATTGGCAAGTCCCGATACTCCCCGTTGTCCGAAGAGGTTTCGCTGGGCCGACTGTCCCCAAATCAAGTTGATATTGAGGGTGGCACCGGCCTCGATTTTTTTGCTCGGCCAGACACGCACATTCGGGCTGACTTGAGCTTCTTCGCCTACACTTGATAGGGGCCCCACCACTGCGCCTTCCAAAACGTGCGCTCTGCGGTCTACTCGCACGCCTCTAGCAGCTACGCAGGCTCGTAAATGTGCTTCTTCGCCGATGATCGCACCATTCCATATCACCGGCCTTTTAATATCTGCATCGGCTGCAATGGTGACGTTATCTCCGATCACACTACCGCCGTCTATTTGAACTCTTGGCCCTATGCGGCAGTTATTGCCAATTAAAACCGGCGTTTCGATGTTTGCTGTCGGGTCTATATAAGTGTTTTGACCTATCCATAAACCGGGCGAACGTTCTTCATAGGCAAATTCTAGTTTGACTTTTTTGTGCAAACCGTCGTATTGAGCATCTCTATAGGCGTCTAAATGACCGACATCACACCAGTATCCCTCGGCGATAAAACCATACATCGGTTCGTCTTTTTCCAGCAGTAAAGGAAATAAGTCTTTAGAAAAATCGCTTTCTTCGTTTTCCCGCAGGTAGTCTAAAACTTCCGGTTCGAGGATGTAGGTGCCGGTGTTGACAGTATCAGAAAAAATTTCTCCGCTTGAGGGTTTTTCGAGAAACCGGCGAATACGGCCATCTTTATCAGTAATCACAACCCCAAATTCCATAGGATCGGGAACGTGGGTTAATATTAATGTGGCTTTTGATTGCTTTTGTTTGTGATATTTTATCGCTTCAGTGAGGTTAAAATCTGTGATGCTATCACCGCTGATTACAAGGAAAGTTGAGTCGAGCAGTTCGGCAATATTTTTAACACAGCCTGATGTGCCAAGGGGTTGATCTTCTTCGACTGCATAGGTCATTTGAACACCAAATTCGCTACCGTCTTGGAAGTAATCTCGCATCACGTCTGGTAAGTAGTGTAGGGTGGCGATTATTTCGGTGATGTTATGGCGTTTTAATAAGTTAATAATGTGTTCGGCGATGGGCCGATTTAATACCGGCACCATTGGTTTTGGCAAATCGCAGGTTAGCGGTCTCAGCCGCGTTCCTGAGCCTCCAGCCATCAACACTGCTCTCATAAGTCCTCCGTAAATGTATCCTTATTTATGATTTTTCTTAACAATTTGCTGGCTTTTCCGTCTTTACTGCTGCTTCTTATTATCCTAGATTTTATGGCCTGTGTTTTGGTCGGATTGTTGTTGGCCGCTTTTGAGGGTTTACTGTGGTGGCGGGACTGAGTTTATCTCGCCATTGCCGGTTAGGATGTCCCAAAAATAACCCAGTATTTTTTGTGGCTGAAACTCTGGGTCGAGCGTCAATTTTTTTGGTTAATTTTTGTTAAAGACTAACTCGGCTTTGACCAGGGAGATTGGGGACGAAAACCAAGGGCAAAAATTGGCAAGTGGAAGATACCGGCTTGCCTGGGGTAATCTTCCTATCTTAAAGGATAAACCCTATTGGCTAAAATTTACGGCATCCGTCTCTGAAGTTCTACCAACGGACAGGGAAACCAGATAAACTAGAGAATGATCGTACATAGTCTTAAGCTTTGGGATTGGTTATGCCTAAATTGATTGTGTTTGTTTTACTGGTTGGTTATGGTTATGGGGCGTGGAAGTTCTGGAAGGGCTATAACCAAACGAATTTTGAGAAGTCTTTTGCCAGCCGGCTTAAGTTGTCGTTGTTGTGGCCGGTGTTGGTGGTGGCAAACCAAAGTTATCGCAAGAATTTTACAAAGGCTCTGAAGGGTCGATAGGTAGGAATGTCAAAAAAACAAGAGTCTTCCTCGCCAAAAGGCAGCACACCGGCATCAACCGCACACTCTGCCTTTTCGGCTGATGCGGTTCAGCCTTTGTTAAATGCGGTGGCGTTGCGTTTTAACCGGCAATATTTGGGACAAGCCTTTGAGTTACCGCCCGAAGTAGAAGCAATGCAGGTTTTCCATGATTGGGCTGCCGGTTCTTTGGAGGCTAAAATTGCTTCTCGTTTTTGGGAAATTGCCCAACCACAAAAAAATCAGCGTTGTTTGGATCTCGGTTGTGGGGTGAGTTTTTTGGTCTATCCTTGGCGAGATTGGGGGGCTTTTTTTTACGGTCAAGATATTAGCACGGTGGCTGTTGAAGCTTTAAATACTCGTGGCCCACAAATGAATTCTAAGCTCTTTAAAAAAGTGAATTTAGGTGGTGCTCACGAGTTAAATTATGATAGCGGTCAGTTTGATTTGGTGTTTGCTACCGGCTGGAGTTGTTATTATCCCCTGGAATACTGGCAAGGTGTCATGGCACAAGTAAAGCGGGTGCTTAAACCAGGCGGTTCTTTTGTTTTTGATGTTTTAGATATCAATGCGCCTTTAGCGGAAAATTGGTCAATTTTAGAGACTTATTTAGGGGCGGAGGTGTTTTTAGAAGAGTTGGATGTTTGGGAAAAGTTGCTGAAAGATTCTCAGGTAAAAATTGAGAAAAAACAGGCCGGTGAATTGTTTCAGCTTTATAAAGTTAAATTTTAATCGGTCATTGTTCAGGGCAGGCACAGGGGCACTGCCCGTACATAAGACATCTTTTCAAAAAGCCTGAATCCACTCTTTTATTTCATACTTTGTCCAGATTCCATTTTGCCAATAAGGATCAGCCTCAATAGCTTTTCTTACTGTTTCCTCATCTTCGGCTTGATAAATTCCAAACACTTTTGTTAAATCTTTTGTGGGGCCAATTGTCATAACAACACCGGCCTCTTTTAATTTGGCAATTCCCTCTAAATGTGCCTCACGGTAAGGAACCCGTTTTTCCAAAACATCAGCACAATAACTTCCCCACATTATGTATTTGTTCATATTTTGTCAATGGTCAATGGTCATTAGTCATTAAGTAGAGGCACTTAATTAATTGTAGGATGGGTAGAGCGTAAGCAAAACCCATCAAAGTGTCACCCATCAAAGCGTCGAGAGTGTTGGGTTTCGTTCCTCTACCCATCCTACAATTAAGTTGACTTAGTTAGTCATTGGTCATTGGTCACTTGGAAAAATTTGTCATAAGGTGTTTTATCCTTTGAAAAAGGGTTTTAGGGCCAAGGAAAACACAAATGACAAATGACAAATGACAATTGATTAACTTCTCAAAGTCACGCTGAAATTTTTAATCAGTGCATCGCGGACTTTTTGCTGCACCGGCTCAACATCCGTATCCGTCAGCGTTCGGTCATTTACCCGATAGACTAAACGAAAAGCTAAACTCCGTTGACCTTCCGGCACATTCACACCACGATACTCATCAAACAATTCTACCGACTCCAATAAACCACCGGCAGCCTTGCAAATACTGCGTTCAATATCACCCACCGGCACACTCACCGGCGCGAAAAATGCAATATCTCGATCTGCTGCGGGATAAGTAGAATAGGCACTAAACCGGCGCACACCGGCCCCTTGAGATAACGCATTTACTATCAACCCTAAATCAAATTGAAACAAATAAATTGCTTCTGGCAAGCCTTTTTCCCGCCGTAATTGTGGATGAATTTGTCCAAAAATTCCTAACAGTTTTCCACGCAACCATACAGCAGCAGTGCGTCCTGGGTGTAAGCGATTTTCGCTTTTATCTGCCTTATATTCCACTGTCAAATTCAAGCGCTCAAATACACTTTCTAAGACGCCTTTTGCTTCAAACCAGCTTAAAGCTTGTTCCTTGCCACTGCGTACCCACCGGCCGGTTGATGGATCTCCACCAATAATACCGGCAATCATTTCTTTTTCCTTCAGACTTTCGCCTTCTTTCCAGAAAATTTTGCCAGTTTCAAAACCATTTACCGCCCCATTTCCTTGTTCCAAATTATACTGGAAGGCATCAAGAAGAGCGGTTAACATTTCTGTTCGTAGTGCCGAATATTCCACAAACAAAGGATTTGCTAAAACGACTTGATTTTCTCCAGAAGTCGGAACCAAGGAATAGTGCATTAATTCCGTTAAACCCGCACCCCGAAAAGCTGATCGCACTTCTCTTGTTGCTTTTTGCTCGGTGGGTAAATATCCCGCTTCAGTTTTTGAGGGCAACGTTTCGCAGAAGTTATCGTATCCGTAAAGACGAGCAATTTCTTCGATTAAATCAATTTCTCGCTCTAAATCTCGATAGCGATAAGCCGGCACTGTTACATCCCAAATTCCCTCTTTTTCACCTTTGTTAATTGTGCAACCTAATGCAACCAAAATCCTCTCCATATCGGCGGGTTGCAGTTGGCCGGTACCGTCTTTTATTTTGCCTAAAATTTGATCAACTCGTTCAAGGCGCAAGGTAACAGAACGGGTATAGGTTTCGGGGCCGGTGGTTGAGGTTTGCTGGCTGATGGCATTTCCCCCAGCCAATTCTGCAATTAACTGTACAGCACGCCGGCAGGCTATCGTTAATTCGGCTTGGTTAACTCCCCTTTCATAGCGCGTTGAGGCTTCGGTGCGGATACCTTGGGCTCTGGCTGACCGGCGGATGGGGGCTTGTTCAAAAATCGCAGCTTCTAAGACTAAATTTTGCGTCCCCTCGTAAACTTCGCTGTCTTCTCCACCCATCACCCCTGCTAAAGCTACCGGTTTGTCATTGGCGGTAATTAAAAGGTTTTGCGGTTGCAGGTTGCGTTCTTGACCGTCGAGGGTTTTCAGCGTTTCATTTTCCTTAGCATATCTCACGCCAATTGTCAAGCTTTGAGAACCGGCAATATTTTGTAAGCGTTCGCGGTCGAAGGCGTGGAGCGGTTGACCCCATTCCAGCAAAATATAATTGGTGACATCTACAACATTGCTGATCGGGCGGATACCGGCGGCTTGTAGGCGTTGTTGCAACCAAGCCGGAGAAGGGGCAATTTTGATGTTTTCAATTTCGGTGGCGATGTAGATAGGGCAAGCTTGCAGGGATTTTTCAACTTGCACGCCACTGCCAAGCGCTTGCTTTTGTTCGGCAACTTCTGGCAGACGGACGGTGGCGCCGGTGAGGGCGGCAATTTCGCGGGCAATGCCTACCATACTGAGGGCGTCGGCGCGGTTTGCGGTGGCGGTGACATCTAAAATTACGTCATCCAAACCTAAGAGGGGGCGAATGTCGCTGCCCAAAACAGGATTTTCTAATTCAAAAATATGAATGCCGGCGGATTCTTTGCTGAGGCCGAGTTCTGCGAGCGAGCAGATCATGCCGTTGGAGGGAACGCCGCGCAGTTTGGCCGGTTTGATTTTTAAGTCGATTTGGGGGAGATAGGTTCCGACAACGGCTACCGCTACATGAATATCAGCGCGAGCATTGGGCGCCCCGCAGACGATGTTTAAGGTTTCGCCGGCACCAACATCGACCGTGCAAACGCTGAGTTTATCGGCGTTGGGGTGGGGTTGCCGGTCGAGGATTTTACCCATAACGACCCCATCCGCCCAACTGCGGCGATTTTCGATATCTTCGACTTCAAAACCTGCCATTGTTAGCAGGTGGGCTAGTTCTTCTGGGCTCAGCGAGATGTCTACTAATTCTCGCAACCAGTTTAGGGAGATACGCATTGCTAATTTTCCGTTTCCGTTGTCAGGTGGGCTTAAAGGGTGCGATGGCGTTTTTTAATCTTTGAACCTTTCGCCTGTTTATTTTACTGCTGTGGGTTCTGGGGTGGTTAGTGGTTGCGAATGATGCCTGTTTTTATTGACAAAAAGGATAGTTTATGATACCCAAACTTTGTATCATTGATAACTTAGTTGGTTATGGTCGGTTGTAAGATGCTTGTGTGGTTTTTTTCAAGGAAGGGTTTAATTTAGGGTATGAGTTTTTCTGGGGGAAAGACAGGGGGATGCGAGCCAGCTTCACAAAAAGAACAAAATATGTAAAAATCAGGCAAAGAAGTATTTTTTGCTGTTCATACGCTAAGATTTTGAGGCAACTTAAAGTATAGGGGTAAAACGAGAGAAGCCATCTCTGGGCATCCCGCCCTTGTGGATCAGTCTCGAAACTATCGTTGAAAAAATATAGTTCTTTGAACAGTAATTTGCAGGCGCTTGCCTCACGCTCACCCCTGAAACCCCGAAGAATATAAGGAAGGGCTATAACTGAGCGGCGCTCATGTAAACTATCTGAGTCGAACTGAAACAATATAAGCATCTACTTGTCAAGCAAGCCAGATAGCTATCAAACAGCAACACACGCAGTCGGGTAAAGTAGAGAATGAAGCTCTGTGTAAATCCAGCCTGTCCCAATCCAGAGAACCCAGACCACGCTCACCGATGTCAAGCTTGTGGTAGTAAGCTTTTGCTGCGCGACCGCTATCAGGTAAATCAAGCGTTAGGTCAAGGAGGTTTCGGCGCAACGTTTGTGGCAAGTGATATCTCGTTACCAGGAACTCCAACTTGTGTGATTAAACAGTTGCGTCCGGTGGCGACTTCTGAGCGAGTGTTGGAGATGTCGAGGGAGTTGTTTAAGCGGGAAGCAAAAACGCTGGGAAAAATTGGTAATCACCCGCAAGTTCCTCGGCTGTTAGATTATTTTGAAATTGAAGATGATTTTTATTTGGTTCAGGAATATGTGAATGGATCAACCCTGAAGCAGGAAGTAAAGCGAACAGGGCCGTTTACTGAGTTGGGGGTGCGGCAGTTTTTAACGGAAATTTTGCCGGTGGTGCAATACCTTCACGATCACCGGGTGATTCACCGCGATATTAAACCGGCTAATATTATCCGTCGCACGATTGACCATAAGTTAGTGTTGATCGATTTTGGTGCGGTTAAGGATCATGTCAGTCAAACGATGGCTTTAAATTCTTCGGAACAAACAGCGTTAACGTCGTTTGCAATTGGGACACCGGGGTTTGCGCCTCCAGAACAAATGGCGCTGAGGCCGGTTTATGCTAGTGATATTTATGCGCTGGGAGTGACGAGTATTTACTTGTTAACCGGCAAATCTCCAAGTCATTTAGGCTATGATGCCACGACTGGCGAAATTTGCTGGCGCCAGAATATTCAGGTTAGTTCAAAATTGATGGGTGTTCTGGAAAGAATGCTTGAGGTGTCGGTACGCCGGCGTTATCAATCAGCAAATGATGTGCTGAGGGCGCTTAATGCTGAGTTTAACAGCGAGGGTTTTGCTCAGGGTATGGCGACGATGGCAAAATCTACTCTGCTTCAACCAGAGGAACCTACGGATATTGAAGCAGAAGGCGGGGGCAGAACGGAAATGTCGCGTTTGGCAGAGGCGATTCGAGCCCGAAAAAGCAAGTTAAGTTCTAGCCGTTTACCTAGCTCTGGTACGCGCAATCGAAGTATGATGACTAAAAGCCCGACGACGGCGATGGAGGGGAAAGGTGCTTCGGCTGCAAAGGTTAATTCGTCGGCAAAATGGGATGCGAATAGTGTTAAAACGGCTTATGTGAAAGGCCGGCGTGATTTTGCTGGTTTAGACCTCAGTCTTTTAGATTTGGCCGGTGCTGATTTGAGGGAAGCGATTTTACATCAAGCTAAATTGGTTAAAACTAATTTTACTAATGCTGATTTGTCGAATGCGAATTTAGGCCGAGCAAGTTTAAATCAAGCTTCTTTGCGGGATGCGGATTTAACGAAGGCTTATATGAGTTATGCTAATCTCGAAGGTGCGGATATGCGCGGGGCTAATTTAACTGAGGCTTATTTGTCTCATGCAAATCTCAGAGGGGCAAATCTTTGTGGGGCAAATCTTACGGGCGCCCGTGTCAGTGATGAGCAGTTGGCGCTGGCAAAAACTAATTGGTTAACGGTTAAGCCAAATGGCAAACGTGGATTATTTTAAGGTTTGAGTTTTTTGGCTAAATTGTTAATTAAATCTTTTCCTCTAGGCTGTAGTATCGGATCGGATGCCCGTAGTGGGGGGGTTTTTTGAACCGCTGCCTTTAGGCAGGCAGGATGCCTGCCCCACTACAGATAAATGCAGATGTTGGTAGAGACGTTCGCAGCAGTTCGTCTGTACGGGCAGAACGTCTGTACGGACTACATTTTTAAACCGAATTGGTGGTATAAAATGTTGATTTTTAAGGTTTTTAAAAACTTGATTTCTTAGAAAAACGGGCTTTTTGTTCACTATAATTTTACTTAATTACTAATTACCTACTTATCCATTTCCAATCTGCATAACTTGCACTTCTGCACCGGCAGGAATGAGTTTTTCTCCCACCGGCACCACTGCTAAACTGTTGGTAAGTGCTAAATTAATTAAATTGGCTGAGGCGTGAGTACCACCGGCCAGTTCAAATTCAAATCCTTGTTTGACTGGGATTAATTTTCCCCACAAATAGCTTTCTCTTTTGCCATCAGATCGCAAATCTTGGCGTGTTATGGCTGGCAAAAAAATCGGTTCAAAGTTATTCGATAATCCGGCTATTTTTTTGATGGCCGGTTGCACAAATCGCCAAAATGTGACTAAGGTAGAAACTGGATTTCCTGGTAAACCAAAATATAAAACTTGTTGAGCAGTTTCAGGTTTAGAAAATGTGGCAACGGTTAAAGGTTTGCCTGGTTTCACCGCTACTGAGCTAATATGAATTCTACCGCGAAGGCGGGATAAAATTTCTTCTACATAATCGTAATCTCCCACAGAAACGCCGCCGGTGGATAAGACTATATCGGCTGTTTCTAAGGCTTGAGAAATGGCTAGTTTTAAGGCTTCGGGATCATCTTTGACAATTCCTAACGGCACCGGCACTCCACCGGCATTTTTCACCGCTGCTACTAAAGCATATTGGTTTGAATCGAAAATTTGACCGCTACTCAATGTTTTCTCTGGGGTGACAAGTTCGTTGCCGGTGGATAATATAGCAACTTTTGGCTGCCGGTAAACTGGTATTTGATGACATCCAACTGCTGCTAAAACGGCGATTTCTGGGGCATTCAAAACCACTCCAGCGTCTAACAAAGGCTCGCCGGCTTTGTAATATTGTCCCCCATATCGCACAAATTCCCCTTGCGAAGTTGGGGCTTTTAAAATAACAACTTGATTATTTTCAATTTTAGTCACTTCTTGGATGATCACCGTATCTGCGCCTTCTGGCATCATGGCGCCGGTGAGAATGCGAGCGGCTTGACCTGCTTTAATAGAAACGTGGGGTTGAGTACCGGCGCCAATTTCTGCTACAAGTTGCAGTAGAGCCGGTTGGTGTTCCTCAGCACCGCTCACATCTTCATAACGCACCGCATAACCATCCATAGCCGAATTATCCCAATGAGGAAAATTGAGATCGCTTGTCACCGCCGTTGCTAAAATACGTCCAGCCGCTTCAGGCAAACTCACACTTTCCACATCAGACAACCCCGAAGCCTGATCTGCCAAATTTAAAATAATTAACTCAGCTTCTTTTACCGGCAGCATCGAGACTTGAGGATGAGGCAAAAAAGAATTCATAGAAACTTTAAATGTTAGATGCGTAAGTTTTGATTGTAACAGGCGAAGGCGGTACTGAGTGACCGCTTGCCTTTATTTGTTGCTTAATTTAAGTTAATTTAAAGGAGAACTTGGGATAAAAGTTTTATTCTTGCTGGCTTCCGCCAGGGGTATCCGGGGTAGACTCACCAATTCCCAGTTCTTTTTTAGAGCGTTTTAGCTGATGCCAAAGCTTTCTAATTTCATCGTAAGCTTGTTCTGGGGTGAGTTTACCGCCGGTTTCCAAAGCACAAATTAAGGTGACTCTTTGGGCAAATTCTTGTAAATTTGCATCAAAAGCCAAGTTTTCTGGTGTCCACTTACCGTAGTAGCGACTGCGAGGTGAGAAAAAATCGGAAGAATCAGGCATGGCTGGGTGTAAGGTTTGTAAACATCTTTATTAACTTAGCCTTAATCTCAGCTTAACCGGCAAAATACCGAATTTCAAATGAGGATAAAGGTTTATGGAAGAAAATAATGATTTGAGCTTAGATCAAGAATTAAAGGACACAAAAACAAAGAGCGAAGAAGCCTACCGGCAGAAGATGCAGCGGCGCAAGGAAGTACAAGAACAAAGACTGGCGGAGCGGAGAGCGGACAAAGGGTTAATTATTGTCCACACCGGCACCGGCAAAGGCAAAACAACGGCGGCGTTGGGGATGGTGTTGCGTTCTCTGGGACATGGCTTTCAAGTAGCTATAGTGCAGTTTATCAAAGGAGCATGGGAACCCGCAGAAAAGGAAATTTTGAGCCGGTTTGAACCGCAGCTAGAGTTTTATGCGATGGGGGAGGGGTTTACTTGGGATACGCAAGATCGGCAGAGAGATACAGAAAAAGCGCAGGAAGCATGGTTAAAAGGCTTAAGTTTAATTCGCAACCCAGCGATTAAAGTGGTGTTGCTGGATGAAATTAATGTGGCCTTAAAGTTAGGATATCTCAACGTAGAGGAAGTTGTGGCCGGTTTAGAAGAAAAGCCTGAAGATAATCATGTGATTTTAACCGGCAGGGGCGCACCGGCAGCGCTAATTGAGCGAGCGGATTTAGTTACAGAAATGACTTTGATTAAACATCCGTTCCGAGAACAAAATATTAAAGCTCAGCCGGGGATTGAGTTTTAAAAATCAGTCTGAGGGGAGAAGGAAAAAAAGCTAAGACAACTTACCCGCCTGTTTAAAACCCGCCAATACCTTTTTTTTCTAAGTCTTACTCCCTAGTAATTGGATAAGGAAAAACTTTTGCTATGCGCTCTAAACTCACTTGTTGTAAGTAAGTCAACTTAATTAAACTCTGGGGGTAATGTAGGTTGGGTAGAGGAACGAAACCCAACACTATCGAGGCTTTGATGGGTATCGCTTACGCTCTACCCATCCTACAAATAATTAAGTGCTTCTACTTAATTGCAGCAAATTAATTAAAATTTCTAGCATTACAAATGGAACACGGCGCTGGCGGATCTTCTCAGCTTCGTTAATTTTGGGCTAGTTAGGTTGGGGGGAGGTTTTGGATGATAAATTGCCAGGTTTGGCCTTGGGAACTGCCAAATTTAATTTGCATACCCGATTGCAAGAGGATTTCTTGGTGGTGGATTTTTTGCCAGCCTTGGGTGGAGGAAACAAGGGTACCGTAACGGGAAAAGTCGCGTAAAAAATAGGCCGGTTCGGTGGTGTTGGAGGTGTCGCGGTAGAAGATTTCGGCGTGTTTTTGGGATACCCAGCGCTCTTCTATTTTGAGGTCATTTTCTGGCACTCTACCCACGCGCATGAAGCCGCCGCGCACCGGCCAAATTTTGGCGGGTTCTATTTCTGAACGCAGATAGGCGGCGGTGATGCGTTTTCCTACCCAGGTAGGGGAGTTTTGGGGCAGTTCGGTGCTTACTTCTTCATTGGTTTGAATGAGTTCTCCGTTATACTCTGGGTGCATATATAAGACTGGGAGTGTCCAAGCGGGTTGGTTGAACTTATACAATGTAAGAAGCTGTTGGCGGGCGATGCAGGCGGCGCGATCCACCGGCACACGACTGGCGAGGGCGCGGGTGAAGGCTTGGACGAAGCTGAGGGCTTCTGTGTCGGCGATGCTGTCGCGCATGGCGAGGACGGCGGGGACTCCGTGATGAATCAGGACTTCGGCAAGGCTGCTGCGGGGAACGGGGAGGCTGTTGTAGCTATCACTTTGTGCGCCCCAGCAGGAATTAAAGAGAGCGAGGCTCACTTTGTTAGAAACAAGTGCGCCGGCGAGTTCGGTGCCGCTGAGGGAGGTGTTGGGGCGCAGAAGCAGTTGTCCGCCATTGGGGGCGCTGATGCCATGACCGGCATAAAAAAAGACGTTGTAGAGGCCGGTTTCTAGGCGGGCGATGAGTTCGGCGGGGCTTGGTTGAATGAGGGTGTGGACGGTGCAGGGGACGGTTTGGGGGGTGGGGGTGGTTTCGCTGATTTGGAGGATTTCGGCTATTTGTGCGGCTTCTTGTTGCAGTTGCAAGGTGTTGGCACTACCGCCAATGGGGCTGAGTTTGTCTTCTCCTAAGACGAGGAGGATATTTAATGCTTGGGCGGGGGAGGTTTGTCTGAGGGGATCGACGTCGCTGGTGGTGCGGCTAAATAAGATTTGGGGGTTGAGGGAGATGGCGGGTTGACCGGCGCCTTGCTGCATAATTTCCCAAGGTAAAACGATCAGGTTGGGGTCTCGAATTTCTAGGCGCAGGCGCAGGGGTTTGTCTTGCCCTAGGGCGATTCCGCGACTTTGGGCAAAGCTGTTTTGGACGGTGCCGTCACTGAGCCATTTCCAGAGGTTTAAGCCGAGTTGCTGCATCAGCCGGCTGCTGAGGGAGCCTTCGCCGGTGGGGGGTTCGGTGGTGGGGGGTTCGGTGGTGGGGAATAGTTGCAGGGGCCGGTGGTTGCAAAATAATTTTTGCCAAGCGTACCATGTCTGGCTTAAGTCCTGGGGCCAAATGCTATCGTGGTGGACGTATCCGCCCGGATAGGGGGCTTTCACCACCCAGATCGCAAAGTGTTGGGAAGCGGTGGTGGCTTTGAGGGGTTCTACGCAGATGCTCAGGCAAGGATTGTCTGACCGAGACATTTAAAATTTGGGGAATATGGGGTTTTTTTTCAGTCTAGCCCGTTGTTTGCGGGTTTTTGTGAGTTGAGGGCTGCCGAGGGCTTGGGAAATTCTTTAAATTAAGAAGTGTATTTTAGCGGCTTTTTTTGAAAGATGAATTTTGTTACTCAATTATTGCATCTGGTGGGTTCCGGTGCGGTGGCTTATATTTCGGCCCGCAATATTCGGGATTCGCGGACTCGTCCAAATACTTTGGCGGCTTTTCAGTTGGCTGAGTCTGGTTCGGTTCCTTTTTTAACTTCGTTGAGTGAGCGGGCGGCGGCTGAGGGTGATAGTTGGTTGGCCCAAATGTTGGCTTTGCACGCTGCGGATGAACGCCGGCATGGGAATATTTTTGCTCAGGCTTTGAAGCAATGGGATAAGGAGGTGATTGATTTTAAGAGTTTGCCAAAGCCGGCGGAAAATAAGGGGGAAAAGCCAAAACGTAGTCCGTTTTTTGCGGCTTATTTTGATGGGTATGATGCGGAGTTTTTCAAGCCGGATAAGATAGAGTGGCCGGTGTTTATGGCGAGTACCTATATTTTGGAGTTGGATGCGAGTACGGATTTTGCTCGGATGGCAAATGTGTTGCCTGATGATGATTTACGTTGTCGCAATCTTAAGAAGGGGATGTTGAGTATTGCAAGTGATGAAACTCGTCATGCGGCTTATCTTTATGAGGCTATGGAGCGCCGGTTTTCTGCTAGGGAGGTTGAGAATTTGGTGGATGAGTGGCGCACTCGTAAGGTGAATGCGCTTTTGGCAATGGTGGGTAATTTTGTTAAGGGGGGTGGTAATCCGAATTTGGTAAAAGATGGGG
Organism: Ancylothrix sp. D3o; assembly: GCF_025370775.1. Taxonomy (NCBI): domain Bacteria; kingdom Bacillati; phylum Cyanobacteriota; class Cyanophyceae; order Oscillatoriales; family Microcoleaceae; genus Ancylothrix; species Ancylothrix sp. D3o. Next base: position 186,884 of record NZ_JAMXEX010000011.1, read on the forward strand.
TGCCGGTTGATGTTTCTGGGGAAAATTCCTCTGAGTTAAAGGCGGCTTAATTTTTGTTTGTAGTAACTCGTTAAGGAGTTACTACAAACGAGGGGAGTTTTTTTTTAGGCTTGTTTTGTTTCGTTTTCTTCGGCTAACCGGCGGCGTAAAAATTCTTCTGCTTGCTCATATTTTTCTCCCCATTGATGGATAGATTCTAAAACCGGCTTCAGTGATTCTCCCAGCGGTGTTAAAGAGTATTCAACTTTGGGGGGAACTTGTAAATAAACGTGGCGAAAAACGATGCCGTCTTGTTCTAATTCTCGCAATTGTTGGGTAAGCATTTTTTGAGTGATGCCGGTGAGGGATTTTTGCAGTTGTCCAAATCTTTTAATACCTTCAAATAATTCTCGCAAAATTAATACTTTCCAACGTCCGCCAAGGACTTTGAGGGCGATTTCTACGGGACAGGTGGGTTTTGGGGTTTCCATAGTTTCTTTTTGGGTACTATCTTACTTTTTAGTACGTTCTTTACATTTAGACTGTACCTATTTTAAAGTCTATATAGAAGCGAGTGGAGGTAAATATGATTATTTTACGCAAGTCAGAAGAACGGGGTCATGCTAATCATGGTTGGCTGGATTCTTATCATACGTTTTCCTTTGCCAATTATTATGATCCTGATTATATGGGGTTTAAAAGTTTGCGGGTAATTAATGAGGATAGGGTGGAACCGGCACGAGGTTTTGGGACGCATCCCCACCGGGATATGGAGATTATTACTTATGTTTTGGAGGGGGCTTTGGAACATAAGGATAGTATTGGTAATGGCTCAATTATTCGTCCGGGGGATGTGCAGAAAATGAGTGCGGGGACGGGGATTTTGCACAGTGAATATAATCCTTCTGAAAGTGAGTCGGTGCATTTGTTGCAAATTTGGATTGTGCCAAATCAACGCAATTTGCCAGCTAGTTATGAACAAAAAAATTTCTCGGAGGCTGAGAAACGTAATCATTTGCGGTTAATTGCTTCAACCGATGGGAGAGAAAATTCTGTGACGGTTTATCAAGATGTCAATCTCTACGCTACGGTGTTGGATGCAGGTAAAAATGTTACCCACCAACTTAAAGAGGGGCGGGAAGTTTGGCTGCAAGTTGTGCGGGGCGATGTGCAACTAAATGATATAATGTTGAGGGCCGGAGATGGAGCAGCAATTGTGGACGAAACCTATCTAAAGATAGAAGCAAAAACAGCTTCAGAATTGTTACTTTTTGACCTTGGCTAAAGGATTTTTCCGATAAAAATGGCCCACAAGTTATCTTTTACCAATCACGAATAAGGAATCATCAATTACCATGACTTACACACCAAAAATTTTAGCCTTTGCTGGCAGCACTCGCACAAATTCTTTCCATAAAAAGCTGGTAAAAATTGCCGCCCAAGGAGCAAAAAATGCTGGGGCTGAGGTGACTTTTATCGATTTGCGCGATTATCCAATGCCGCTTTATGATGAAGATTTGGAAGCGACAGAAGGAATGCCGGCAAATGTCAGAAAATTAAAGGAGGTTTTTTGGCAACATCAGGGGCTTTTAATTGCTTCTCCTGAGTATAACAGTTCTTATTCTGGGGTGTTAAAAAATACAATTGATTGGCTGAGTCGCCCTGCGTCTTCTGATGAACCTGGTTTATCTTGTTTTGTGGGCAAGGTAGCGGCGATTATGAGTACATCTCCTGGTGCTTTGGGGGGGCTGCGGGGTTTAGCTACTTTGCGGCAATTGTTAGAGAATATTCAGGTGATTGTTTTGCCGTCGCAACAGGCAATTCCCAAAGCTTTTGAAGCGTTTAATGCTGAGGGTATGCTAGGTGATGCCAAGCAACAAGCCTCGATTGAAAAGTTGGGTGAAAATTTGGCGGGGATGCTGAGCAAGTTAAACGGATAATTGGTTTTTTTTAGGTACTCGCATTGGCTAGGGTGTGCTGTTGCAAGGCGCACCCTAATATTTTTTGGGGGATTTCCGCCTAAAGGAAGATGCAATTTTAAAGCAATGGCGGTATAATAATTTATATCAAACCCGGCTGTAAAAAATAACCTATCTGCGTTAATCAGCGTTCATCTGCGGTTAAAAATAACCCATCTCCAAAAACATACTATCCGGCATAGAATCGGGTATAAACTACCATTTCAAATTCTGCCTAGCTGTACCATTTCCGAAAACCTTTAAAAGTTTTTTGTTAGCAGGAGCAAAGCCAAAATGTCTGTTTTTAAAAGTTTAGAAAAAATCTCGGATACGATTTGGGAAATACCGGCAAGTTATAAGGAAGGGATGCGTGTACCGGCCCGCATTTATGGCACTGAAAAATTAATTCAAGAAATGGATGAGGGGGTGTACGAACAAATTACCAATGTTGCGACTTTACCAGGCATTACAAAGTATGCTCTGTGTATGCCAGATGGGCATTTTGGCTATGGTTTTCCTATTGGTGGAGTGGCGGCGATGGATATTGCCGAAGGTGGGGTAATTTCGCCGGGGGGAATTGGTTTTGATATTAATTGTGGGATGCGTTTGGTGGTAACAAATTTAACTTACCACGAGGTAAAACCTCATCTTAAAAAAATTGTAGACCGGCTTTATGAAAGAGTGCCGGCGGGGGTAGGAAGCACCGGCTTTGTGAAGCTTTCTCGCTCAGAATTTCGCAAAGTGGTAGAACAAGGTGCAAAATGGTGTGTGGAACATGATTATGGATGGGAACAAGATTTAGAATTGATCGAAGAAAACGGCTGCATTCAAGGTGCAGATGCTTCTAAAATTAGTGATAAAGCAATTGATCGGGGAGTCAATCAAATTGGCACTTTGGGTTCAGGAAATCATTATTTAGAAATTCAAGTTGCCCACAAACAACATATTTTAGATCCCGAAATTGCTAAAATTTATGGCATCACCCAACCCGATCAAGTTGTGATTATGTTTCACTGCGGAAGTCGGGGTTTTGGGCATCAAGTGGCAACTGATTATTTGCAAACTTTCCTAAAAGTAATGGAAAGCAAATATGGGATTAAAATTTTAGATCGGGAATTGGCTTGTGCGCCGTTTAATTCTCCCGAAGGACAGGCTTATTTTTCGGCGATGAAGTGCGGGTTAAATATGTCTTTTGTTAACCGGCAAGTAATTTTACACCGCATTCGAGAAGTTTTTTCGGAAATTTTTGGCCGGTCTGCCGAAGATTTAGGAATGGAAATGGTGTATGATGTGGCACACAATACGGCAAAATTAGAACAGCATATTATTGATGGGAAAAACCGCACTCTTTTGGTACATAGAAAAGGGTCTACCCGTGCTTTTGGCCCGAATATGCCTGATCTTCCAGAACGCTATAAAAATGTCGGACAGCCGGTAATTATTGGCGGAAGTATGGAAACCGGCTCTTATTTATTGGCGGGTGTTTCTAGTGGTGCCCAAAGCTTTTTTAGCACTGCACATGGTAGCGGTAGAACAATGAGTCGTACCAAAGCTCGCAAAATGTATCGCGGTGAAACATTGCAAAAAGATATGGAAAAGCGGGGAATTTATGTTCGTAGCACTTCTTGGGCGGGTTTAGCTGAGGAAGCTGGGGACGCTTATAAAAATATTGATGATGTGATTCAAGCAACAGAATTAGCCGGTCTTTGTAAGCCGGTTGTTCGCTTTACTCCCATTGGCAATATTAAAGGATAATTTGAGGATAATTTATGCTGCCAATAAGAACGCCGTTAACAGTAATCACCGGCCCTCTGGGAAGTGGAAAAACCACACTTTTACGCCATATTCTTGATAATTTTCCTAAAAAAATCGCAATTTTAATGAATGAATTTGGGGAAATTGCCATTGATAGTAAAATTATTGCGGGTAAAAATGTAGAAATGGCAGACCTTGGTGGGGGTTGTGTTTGCTGTTCACTTTTGGGGGAGTTTGAAGCGGCGGTTAATGAAATTATCGACACAATTTCTCCTGATAATATTGTTGTGGAAACCACTGGCGTTGCAGAACCGGATGCGCTGGTTTTTGATATTCAAGAAAGTTTGCCGGTGGTGCGTTTGGATGGTGTAATTACTGTTGTTGATGCGGATGGTTTTGTTAAATATCCCCACATTGGGCACACCACGCGAATACAAATTGACGCGGCGGATACTTTGCTTTTAAATAAAGTTGATTTAGTCTCGGAGGATGAGTTAAAAAGTTTGCAAGAAAAGCTGCACTCTTTAAATGAAATTGCTTCTATTGTGCCGGCGGTACGCTGTCAAGTGGATGTGGATTTATTATTTGGAATTGGGCGAGAGCGTGTACAACCGGCACCGCATCACGTTCATCAGTTAGAGTATGAATCTTTTAGCTATAAAACATCAGCTATTTTTAACCAAGAAGCATTTGAAGAATTCGCTGCTACTCTGGCTCCAGATGTTTACCGAGCTAAAGGTTTTATTAAGTTTGAATCGGGGATTTATTTGTTTAATTTTGTGGCGGGGCGCTGGGATTTAGAAGTTTTTGAACAAGAAGCAACCGAGCTAGTTTTTATTGGCAAACAAATCAGCCAGAAAAAACAAACAATTTTAAATCAACTGCAAAAATGCGAGTTATAAGATATGATCTTTTTGAACCGCAGATAAACGCAGATGGACGCAGATAAATGGCACGCAGGATGCCGGCCCCACAGATAGGTTAATTTTTCAACCGGATAGGGTATTATAGGTATTATAAAGTTATGGGATACCAATTTTTAGAAGATATTGCCATTGCCGATATTGCCTTTGAAGCTTGGGGAAAAGATTTAGAGGAGCTTTTCATTGCGGCGGGTGATGCAACGGTGAATACAATGGTGGATAATTTAGAGGCGATTGAAGCCACAGAAACCCGCAGTTTTGAGTTAGAAGATGATGCGCTGGATATGCTGCTGTTTAACTTTTTGCAAGAGTTTATTTATTATAAAGATAGTGAGTTGCTGCTTTTGCGAGCAAAGCAAGTTAAAATTTCTCAGGAAAATGGAATTTTTGAATTAAACGCGATAGCAAAAGGTGAAAAATTAGATATCAGCCGGCATCATCAGCGCGTTGATGTCAAAGCGGTTACTTTACATCGTTTTAAGTTAGAAAAAACTGATGCCGGTTGGCAAGCATTGGTGATTTTAGATATCTGATTTTTCCCAATCAAGCTATTACGCACCCATACCAGAATAATGTTTTAAACCTTTTTTCCATAACCAACGATTCAAGACAAAAAACACTGCACTCCAAGCCAACATTACCAATAAACCGCGCCCAACATTCACCGGCAATCCTACCAACAACGCGGCTGGAAAATAGACTAAATAAGGAAACGGAGTCCACTCTACCACCGTTCGCACTGCATCAGGAAACACATCTAAAGGTGCAATCATTCCAGAAAGAAAGAGGTAAATCAAAAACCAAAATTGCTCAATAGCGCTTGCTCTTTCTATCCAAAAGGCAAACATTGCAAACGTATATTGAATCAAAAACCGCAAGCAAAAAGCAACAATAACGATGAGCAAAAACAACAAAATATTGCCCACAGATGGCACCCAAAACGAAGCCGGATAAAGGGCAAAAAATAACAAAATCAGCCCCAAAATAAAAGGAAACCGAGCAAATCTTTCCGAAATATGAGAAATTAAATGATGCCAAACGGGATCAATAGGCTGCAATAAACGAGGTGAAAGCTTACCTTGAACAACTTCTTTTTCAAACTCCCAAATTACCCATACCACATTCATTTGCCGCACAATAAACGCGGCTAAAAAATAGCGAGCAAACTGCACCGGCTCTAAACCATATCCCGCCCCTTGACCGGCTGCTTTAATCCAAATTCCCATCAAAATAAAAGGCAAAGAACCTGAGATAGCCCACAAAAACAACTCAGCCCGATACTCCAACATATAAGCATAATAAGTAACCAATAAAGTCTTAACTATGTTAATTATCTTATTCATTAATCCATCCTTTTTATCTGCGTTAATCTGCGTTAATCTGCGGTTTCAAACAACTCCACTACGAAAAACTCGCCCTATCACCTCCTCAATGGGTGGATCGGTGATGGTTAAATCTAGCACCTCCAAATCAGCCAAAATCTTAGCAACAGTCCCCGTTAACTCATCTCGACGCACCAACAAACGCACTGATTGCCCTTCTATTTCTTCAACCTCTCCATAAATGTCTAAAGAAACGCCTTTTTTTGCTTCTAAATCTGAGAGAGGATGCGCTAACTCTAATTTAACTTCCCGATAGGGTGCAAATCTTTCCAACAAACCATCTAAACTGCCATCATAAATTAATTGCCCTTGGTGAATTAAAATCACACGCTTACATAAAGCCGTAATATCTGCCATGTAATGACTTGTTAATAAGACGGTTGCTTGATATTTTTGATTATATTCTCGCAAAAATTCTCGCACTCCGACTTGTGCATTTACATCAAGCCCCAAAGTAGGCTCATCTAAAAATAATACTTCAGGCCGGTGTAATAAGGCTGCCATTAATTCGGCTTTCATGCGTTCGCCTAAAGACAGTTTCCGCACGGGCTGATTTAATTTTCCTTGCAATGATAACATTTCTGTTAATTCTCCCACCCGCAAGCGATATTCACTATCAGAAATGCCATAAACAGCGCTGTTAATTTTCAGTGAATCAAGAGCCGGTAAATCCCAGATTAACTGTTGTTTTTGCCCCATAACAAGGGTGATTTTTTGCAGAAAAGATGCGTGGCGTTCAAAGGGAATTTGCCCCGCGACGCGCAGTTTTCCGGCTGAGGGATAAATTAGGCCGGTGAGCATTTTTAAAGTAGTGGTTTTCCCGGCACCATTTGCGCCTAAAAAACCCACAACTTCTCCTGGTTGAATTTCAAAGGAAACTTTTTTTACGGCTTCTACTTGCCGGTAGGTGCGGCGGAAAAAGTGTTTTACGGTGCCGGCGAATCCCGGTTCTTTGACCGCCACCGGATAGACTTTTGTTAAATCTTCAGCGATAATAATTGACATATATTAACCCTTTTCCCATTTGAGTAGGTTGGGTTAAACGAAGTGCAACCCAACCAAAATATTATATCCAAAAATAAGCTAAAACTCATGTTAGCACAGTTAGAGGCAATCCAAAACGCAAATGTTCTAAAAATAATAGGCGATAACCTTGTTGACTGACAAGCTCTGCTACAATTAAATTAGCAAACGAACCCAATACAGTTAAATTGCCGGTGGTGAGGCTGCTAGTAATAACCAAAAATAAGTGATTGCTTTTGTGATAAATATGCCCCCTTAATTCTACGTTATTTGGCGAATTTGTTTGCCGACATTGGCCGGCTTTTCCAGGCAGTGCTACAATTAAATTATCTTGCTAATATTGAAATGTAAAAATAACTTAGAAGCCATGACAGAAAATCAAGCCTTGATTTCACAACCACAGTCCGAGAATCAAGAAGATTTATCGATTAGTCTGAAAGAAAAAGTTTTTGCTCAAATTAAAGCTGGAGAATTCGTAGAGGCTTTAGAAACCGCCCAAAAAATTGAAATGGAATCTCACCGGGTAGAAGCGCTTAAAATTCTTTCTGATGCTGCTTATCCTGATGGGGGAGAACAAGTGGTTGCTCTCAAGGCTTTGTTGCTGTTGCCAATGGCAGAGCGCAATGCCATATTAGCAAAGCAAGTAGAATCAGTAAAAGACTGTTTTCTGCCTGGATCGGAGGAAATGGAATGGGTAGAGGAGTATGTAGAAAATGACAACTGGGACGAGCAGTTTTGAACCGAAAAGAGGAGAAATTTGGCGGGTAGAATTTGACCCCACAATAGGGGATGAAATTCAAAAAACCCGCCCTGCTATTGTCATTAGTGCTGATGGTTTGGAAGGATTAGAACTGCGTCTCGTGGTTCCGATTACTGGTTGGAAAGCTTCAATGGTTAGGTTTTCTTGGCTTGTAAAAGTACACCCTTCGCCGCAAAACGGTTTAACAAAACTTTCGGCGGCGAATCCTTTGCAAACTCGTTCGGTTTCTTTAGAACGCTTTTCAAGAAAATTGGGGGTAATTGAAGACACCCAGTTACAATTAGTTTTGTTAGGCTTGAGTGTTGTAATTAAATACCCTTAAATTTGTCGGGTGCCGGTGTGGTTTTTTATAACTCACCGGCAGATTGATTTTCTCCCAATTATCCAACAACCTGATATTCTTAGTTAAATGTTACCTTCTCTCTCACCGAAAATTTCCCCGCGTCCATTTTTGAAATGGGCTGGCGGGAAAACGCAATTGCTTGAACAATATCAACCCTATTTTCCGGCTTCTTTAGAAACTTACTATGAGCCGTTTTTAGGCGGCGGTGCTGTATTTTTTAATTGGCAACCAAAGCAGGCTTTTTTATCCGATATTAATGGGGAATTAATTAATACTTATTGTTGTGTTAGAGATGAAGTTGAAGCATTAATTATGCTTTTGCAAGAGCATCAATTGAAACACAATAAAGATTATTATTATGAAATGCGGGCCGGTGGCTGTGGCTCCAACTTGGAAAGAGCAGCACGTTTTATTTATTTGAATAAAACTTGTTTTAATGGTCTTTACCGCGAGAATTCTAAAGGACAATTTAATGTGCCGGTGGGTAGATATAAAAACCCCTCAATTTGCAACCCTGATTTATTGCGCTCAGCTTCAGCCGCCTTAAAATTTGCCCAAATAGAAGTCAAAAGCTTTGACGCAGTTTTAGAACTCGCAAGAGATAGCAGAGATTTTGTTTATTTTGACCCTCCCTATCATCCCATCAGCAACACCAGTAATTTTACAAGTTATAGTCGTTTTTCCTTTAGCGAAAATGACCAAATTCGCCTCAAAGATACATTTGCTATTTTGGCAAACCGGGGGGTAAAAGTGATGCTTTCTAATTCAGATTGTTTCTTGATCAGAGAACTGTACCAAGACTTTAAAATTCATGTCATTTCGGCTTCGAGATCCATTAACTCCAACACAAAAAAACGCGGAAAAATCACGGAATTATTAATCACTTCTTATTGAAGTAAAAACCGTATTTAAAAATGCTTAAACTTTCCCCATCAACACAACTCCCTGATCAAAAATTTGATTTTGGGTATCAATTGCACTTAGCACAATATGGCCGGCATAAACATCATAAGCAACAAAACTTAACTCACTCCTTGAATAAGCTGTTACCTCCGACCGGCCCACAGCGCGAGTATCAGCACCGGCCCCACAAGTTAAAAAAGTAGTACCATTAATAGAGCGAATCCGTTCATAATTATGGTCGTGACCATTAATATAAAGTTGCACCCCATATTTCAAAAACAACGGCGCTAACATTTCTCTAATTTCCACATTTGAACCATGTATTCCTGATGAATAACAAGGGTGATGACCAAATACAATTTTCCAAACAGCATCACTTTTGCTGAGTTCATTCTCTAACCAGGGAAGTTGTGTTTTCCAATCAGCATTTCTATTTGTATCTAAAGCAAAAAATTGCAAATTATCGCGGCGAAACGTATAAAAGCGCCGGCCATTCATATTAAACTTTGGATATTTTACCTGGGGATCGCCATTATCAGTCCTAACATCGTGATTTCCCAAACAAGCATAAAACTTGACCCCAGCTTCTAAAAGCTTCTCGTAAGGTTTTTCAAAAACCTGTTCAACTTTGCTGATTTCGCCATTATTATAAATATTATCGCCCGCCAAAATCACCATATCAAAAGCCGTTTGTTCGTGATAACGAAACATCGCATTTGCCACCGCATATTGACCCGTTCCGCCGGTGCCTGTGTCCGCTACCGAAACAAACCGAAATAGCGGTTTATTTAACTTTAAAGCCATCAGCGTCGCTTGTTCTTCTGCTGTAGGCGGAGGCGTAAAACCACTTCTGCTAAAGGCCGGTTTTCCCTGCCAAAACTTGCCAGTAAATATTAAACCTAAACCGGTGAGACTGCCTAAAAAAAGAAAATCGCGTCGTTTTAGCTTCATAAAACTTAAACCAAATGTAAGGCCAAAACAGGACAAAACCCTCTAGCTAATCCTAGCAAAATGATAAATTAACCAAAAGAGTATGCCTCTTTGAATTTACCCAATATCCAAACATTATTGCCACCCTCCGTTAAATCCCATGACCGAAAACCAGCCTCAACCACCCCAAAATCCCCAGAAACCCTCCTTGGTAAAAAGCCTCACCATCCAAGCGTTACGAGGCACCATTTCCCTGCTAGAAACAGCCGTCGAAAAACTAGAAGCGCCCCCACCGGCAGTCCCCCAACCCTCAATTTTTGCCGTTCTTTGGAATAGTTGGGTGGGAGTTTTAGCGTTGGTTCGCCCTATTTTACCCGCCTCTATCAGCCAAAAAATACCCGACTGGGGATTAACCGGCGCCTTTGCGGGAATTCTTGCTTTAGTATTGTGGACAAGCAGCACAATTATATCAAGCAAACCGCCAGAACTTGCCCAAGTTCCTATTAGCGGAGAACCGGTTTCGCCTAGCTTAACAGAACCGGCCCCAGAACTGCCAGTGCAAGTCGAACCCGAAGAACTGCCCGAACCCCAATTAACCCCCGAACAGCGTTTAATTGCCTCAATTCAAGAAGACATTTCTAGCGCCACCAGCGATTACGCAGAAGGCTTAATTCAATCAATCCAAGCCAATTTTAGAGGCAGTTTATTGATTGTAAAAATTACCGATGAATGGTATAATTTGCCCCCTTCCCGCCAAGATAAATTAGCCAAGAATATGCGGCAAAGTGCCAAGCAATTAGATTTTAGCCGGTTAGAAATTACTGATCCACGCGGCAATCTTTTAGCGCGCAGTGCAGTTGTAGGTGAAGATATGATTATTTTGAATCGCCGGTTGAATACAGAGGTTTAATATCTCCATCTTGCTCTGCCAAAAACCCGGTTTCTTTTAGAAACCGGGTTTTTATAACTTTTAACTAAGAGCCATACTTTCAACCATCCAAAAATTCCCCCTCCAAAAACACCGGATGAGTACCCAACTGGCTAACATCTTCCTTATCCCAAACACTAATCGTTGTATTGAAATATTTACTACGATTACTGTAATCAATTTGAGGAGCTTGTTTAGCCACCGGCTTACCTTCTGGAGTGCCTCTTTGCGCTTGATAAAACGTATAAGCCTCCGCATTAATACACATCACATGATAAAAATCCTTATTCGCACCAGGCTCATCTCCAGACTTTAACTTTGCCAAACCACGATTCATAAAAGCCTTAACAAAAGTCGGATCAATTTCCACCGCCTTACTATAATCTTGAATCGCACTGTGATAATCTTTTAAATGCGAATACACACAGCCCCGATTGTAATAAGCATAAACATTTCTCGGCTCCAACTTCAAAGCCAGATTATAATTTTGAATTGCTTGGTGATACTCAGCAATGTGATAATAAGAAAGCCCCCGATTAATATATGCCTTCGTGTACTTTATATTTAAACGCAACGTCGTATCAAAATCTCGAATAGCCGCCTGTTTATCTCCCGCCAAATAGTAAGCGCGTCCGCGATTATAGTAAAATTTATAATTCGTCGTATTAATTTTTAAAGCCCTGCCATAATCTTCGATAGCCGCTGCATAATCTTGTAAATTTGCATAAGCTAAACCCCGATTATTATAAGCAGCATCCAGCCGGTATTGACGAGCAATAACCAGAGTTAAATCTTCCACAGCTTTTTGATTTTCCCCTAACTTCCGCCAAGTATTCCCGCGATAAAAAAGCGCCTTCACTAAAAGCGGATCGAGTTGCAAAGCCCTCGTAAAATCCTCCACCGCTTTTTGATACTCTTTTTGGTAATAATAAGCCTGTCCCCGCTGATTATAAGCCTCAGCAAACAGCGGATTAAACGTCAAACTCTGCGTAAAATCAACAATTGCCCCCTTAAAGTCGCCCCGGCGATTTTTTGTGATGCCTTGCTCGTATGATTGTTGTGCAGTCATAGTGATTTTTTCCTTATTTTTCGCAGTTTTACAATCATTCATCAGCCTTCACCAGCGCAGCTTGATAAGCTTTGGCCAGTAAATCAATGCCAGTGATTGCACCCCCGACAACCACAGCATACGCACCCAAATCTAACGCTTGCTTGGCTTGCACCGGCCTAGAAATCCCACCCTCACAAATCACCGGCACATACAACTTTTCTACCATTTGAACCAACAAATCCAACCCTGGCGGAGGAAAATTTTTTGTGTCAGCGGTATATCCATAAAGCGTAGTACCCACCAAATCAGCACCCGCATCAACCGCTGCCATTGCTGCTTCTATGGTATCCACATCTGCCATCACCGGCAACCCTAATTCGTCGTGAATTCTCTTAATTAAAACTTCTAACTTTTCCGGACGATTCCGCAACGTTGCATCCACAGCAATAATATCAGCACCGGCCTCTGCGATAGCCTTGGCATCTTGAAATAACGGCGTAATATAAACGTCATATCCTGGTAACAATTGCTTCCATAAACCAATCACCGGCACCCCCGCACCCAGCCTTTCTTTCACCGCTTTAACATGAGCCGGTGTATCAATTCTCACCCCCGCCGCGCCTTGATTAATAGCCGCCTTTGCCATAGCCGAAATAACGTAGGGATCATGTAAAGGTGAGTCTGCCGGTGCTTGACAAGAAACGATTAACTTTTTTTCGATTTGTTGAATAGCATTCATCGGCTTGGATAACTAAAAAATGGTTTACAGACGATAATTTTATCACTGAGGTTATTTTTTTAACCGCAGATAAACGCAGATAAACGCAGATAGGCTATCGGCGTCCATCTGCGTTTATTTGTGTCCATCTGCGGTTTTTTTTTAAACCCCAGCCGCCACCTTTTCAGGCGAACGTACTTGAGCTAAGAGATTTTGCAATTGATCTCCCTCAATCACCTCCACCTCCAAAATTCGCTGAGCAATTTCTTCCAATAAATCGCGGTTTTGGTTTAAAATATCCAGCGCTTGTTGGTGAGCATTTTCGACAATTTCTTTCACTTCTCCATCAATAGCTTTGGCAGTTTCGGGACTAACAGCGCGGCGAGGATTCATACCACCTTCACCCAGAAAACTGTTTTGTTGACCTTTTTCATAAGCCAGAGGGCCAAGCACTTTACTCATCCCATAAGTTGTCACCATTCTTTCTGCTAAATCCGTAGCGCGTTGCAAGTCATTGGAAGCGCCGGTGGTGATGCTGCCAAATACAACTTCCTCGGCTGACCGGCCTCCTAAAAGAGTGGCAATTTGACCGCGTAATTCTGCTTCATCCATCAAGAAACGGTCTTCGGTGGGTAGTTGTAAAGTGTAGCCTAAAGCAGCCATTCCTCGCGGCACAATTGAGATTTTTGCAACTTTCCCGCCACCCGGCATTAAGGAACCTACTAAAGCATGACCAACTTCGTGATAAGCGACAATTTTCTTTTCTTTTTCATTGAGGACGCGGCTTTTCTTTTCAAGACCGGCCACTACGCGCTCAATGGCTTCGGAAAAGTCAGCTTGAGCAACAGTTTCTCGGCGCGATCTTGCCGCTAAAAGTGCCGCTTCATTAACCAGGTTTGCTAAGTCTGCACCCGCAAAACCAGGAGTACGGGTAGCAATCATTTTAAGATCAATATCCGGCCCTAATTTGACTTTGCGAGCATAGATTTCTAAGATAGCTTGCCGGCCTGATAAATCGGGACGATCAACTAACACTTGCCGGTCAAAACGTCCCGGTCGCAATAAGGCCGGATCAAGCGTTTCTGGTCGGTTAGTTGCTGCTAAAACAATCACGGTTGCTTCCGTAGCAGCAAAACCATCCATTTCTGTCAGCAATTGGTTTAAAGTTTGCTCGCGTTCATCATTTCCACCCATGAAATTACCGCTGGCGCGAGATTTGCCAATCGCATCTAATTCATCGATAAAAACAATACAAGGAGCTTTCTTTTTCGCTTGTTCAAATAAATCTCTAACTCGCGCTGCACCGGCCCCTACAAATAACTCAACAAATTCGGAACCAGATATGCTGAAAAATGGCACACCGGCCTCCCCTGCAACCGCTTTCGCCATCAGGGTTTTTCCTGTCCCTGGAGGGCCCACTAATAACACCCCTTTAGGAATACGAGCCCCAATAGCCGTAAACCGTTGCGGTGCTTTTAAAAACTCCACAATTTCTGCTAACTCAACTTTCGCTTCTTCAACTCCAGCCACATCAGCAAATGTAGTTTTAGCCGATTCGCCTTCGACATAAACTTTAGCTTTACTTTTAGTAATTGAAAGCGCACCTTGCGGCCCGCCGCCACCCCTACCTAAGAAAAATTGCCAAATTCCTACAAAAATTAATGGCGGAATAATCCAACTTAATAAACTACTAAACCAACCATTATTAGACGGCGGCGCTGCGGCAAATTCCACGCCTTTTTCTTCTAAACGTTTTGGCAATTCTAAATCAAAAATTGGCGTCGTTGCTAAAATTTGACCCGGCTGGCCGTTTTCATCTTTGAGTTGATAGCGAATGTTATCTTGACCCACCGAAACCCGCGTCACATTTCCATCTTGCACTTGCTCGATAAATATGCTATAAGGAACTCGTGGAATTTGTGGGCCAAATAATTGCGGCAAAAATAAATTTACCAGCAAAAAACCCCCCGATACCAATAACAGAATATTACCGATTAAACGTGAGCGAGGCTGTTGAGGCTTGTCTTTTATACTCATAGGTAGTTGCTTTGATTCGATAGCGATTCCTTTACATTTTAATTTAAAAGATTAAAGGCATGAATGCAGGTGTGGGGAACCCCCCTTTTTTGACGGTAATTTCACCGAGGAAGCGAAAATAAAAGCCATCAAAAATCCCCAATTCTCAATCTAAAAATTTGGCCAAGCTAAAATTAAAAATTAAGAAATGCTCAAAGCCGCCATTTTGTACAAAACTTCTTGGGGTTGAAAAGGTTTTGTTAGGTAATCATCGGCGTTCGCCACAAAATCTTCGGCGGAATTTTGCAAGTTTTCTAAATCTGTTAAAAGCAAAATTTTTATTTTTTCGGTGGCCGGATTTTGTCGCAGATTTTGGATAATTTCATAACTATCCAGTCCGGGTAATGCCGTATCTATAATAATTGTAGTCGGCTGCAAAAACTCAATTTGCTCAAGGGCTGTGGAACCTTCTATCATCCAAACAACTTGATAATCTGCGGTGGTTAAAATATCGCAGAGCATTGTTGCGGTCTCTTCATCTCCTTGTATTAAAATAATCAGGCCGTGCGGAAAGTGTTCCACCGGCACATCCAAAGGAATTGTATTAGTATTAATTGTTTGAGATGGCAAACAAACCGTAAAAGTTGAACCGATATCAACAATTGATTCTACCTCAATCCAACCGCCGTGTAGTTCTATAAGTTGTTTCGTAAGAGCTAAACCTAAGCCGGTGCCCCCATATTTGCGATGATAAGAGGTATCTAATTGTTGGAATTTTTGAAACAATAAAGGACGCTGGCTTTCAGGAATTCCAATGCCGGTGTCTTCCACCTGAAAAATTGCCGCATTATTTTCTAACCAAACCCGTAAAATCACTTTGCCACCAGCCGGCGTAAATTTAACCGCATTACTCAGCAAATTATAAACAATTTGTTTAACCCGTCGTTGGTCGGCTTTAAACAAATCTTGTTCTCGTTCAATTCGTAATTCAACTTCTAATTCAACCTCAAAACTTTGCGCTTTTTCCTTAAAAGGTTGAGCCACCGAAACAGCCAATTGCGAAAGCGAAAACTCCGTAATATTTAAAACCGTTTTGCCGGCCTCCACTTGCGATAAATCCAAAATATCATTAATTAAATTCAGCAAATGTTCGCCACTGTCGTGAATCGTTTGTAAATAACTGCGTTGCTTTTGATTTAACTGTCCAAAAGACCAACGCAATAGCGTTGAAGACATCCCAATCACACAAGTTAAAGGAGTTCGCAATTCGTGGCTCATTGTCGAAAGAAATTCGCTTTTTGTCCGGCTGGCAGCTTGAGCCGCAATCAAAGCATCATAGAGTTCTTGCGTGCGCTCAATCACCCGTTCTTCTAAGGTTTGTTTTTGTTGCTGCAACTCGGCATAAAGTTGGGCTTGATTAATCGCCACCGCTAAATGTTCGGCAATTTGTTTGAGAAATACTTGCTCTTTTTCTTGCCACCGGCGCGGTTCAAAACACTGATGGGCAATCAATAATCCCCACAGTTCATCTGCTACAATAATCGGTGCAATTAATTTTGCCCTCGCTTGCACCCGATCCATAAAGTCTAAAAAACAAGGTGAAAAACTATACGCTATTTTGGTATCTTCTATCGCTTGTGTAAAACCTTTACAGTATTTTTTTCGGAAGTTGGGAATCCGAATAAAACAGACATCCTCCTCGCTTAAATTCAGCACAGAAGGTATATTTTCTGCTAGTCTCGATTCGTAGGTAATGCGTCCCCAACCATTCTCTTTATCATCCCATTTTCGGCCATTTCTATTGCTATTCTGTACCGCTTTTGTCCCTAATCCTTGGCTAAAATCAAACTGATAAATCAGCAGCCGATCTACTTGCAAAAATCTCCGCACTTGCTCCACTGCTGTTGATAAAATTTCCGGCAATTCTAAACTTTGCCGGATCTGGCTTGTGACTTGATTTAAAAGTCTTTCTTGTTCAAGTTGTTGGCCTAAAGCTTCCTCTACCGGCTGGCATACCGACACGCAGGGAAATCCTGTCTCTGTCGTGCTAGAGGGTTCTGATGGCACTAAAATTTCCATTAATTCTAAATAAATTTCGCCAGGAATTTTGCTATCACTTGGTTGCAGCATTTTTCTGGCTTCTTCTATCTGCGCGAGCGCCAGCGGGTTTGCTTTTACCTCTTCTTTCAACTGCCCTATAAACCCGCTAATACTGTCAATATCAAACGTAATTTCAACCTTCAAAACTTCGTTTAGAGGATCTTGCCAGCCGGTTCTTTCTTCCCCCTCTATCCCCAACACCAACCCGCTAAACTCCGGGGATATTACTAGCATAAAGCGTTTGCTGGTTTGCGGGGCAACGGCAACAGTTGCCAAAATATCTTGGGATAATATCTGCACTCGCCCCAAGCGTTCCGCATAAGAGCGTAACACCAGGCGCAGACGTTCAAAGGTGGCTAAAGGTAAATTTCGGCGTAAAGTCAAAGAGGTCGGCATTTTTGCGGTTGGTTTGCATAAGTCGTGGTAGTTGAAACGATCAAGTTCAACAGCAGCTAGAGTAAGCGTCTGCAACGTCACTTAATTTGATATAGTAGTCTGCGGTAATGGTGTTTCCAACACCAAACACCTAAAAATATTCTTTATATTTTTTACTGCTTGAAAGTTTTGGCCTAAAATAAACTTCCATCTCTCCCTCCTTGTCTCTTTGTTTAAAAATTTTTGCCTTACAGTCCCCATAAAACAATTGTTTTTCCCTTAGTTTTTCTCTTGAGTCTCTCATTATGCACCGTCTCCCTACATCTTCCGGTGGGTGGAACCCCCAAGCAGAAGGTCTGATCTTTGTTTCCCAAACCCCCGCCCCGGTTGTGTTTTTAACCGCCGCTGACACCGATATTCAAACTCTCGCCGCTGCTGTCTCTCAGTTACCGGATGCTTTCCCAGCTTTGCGGGTGGCTTCTTTACTTCAGTTGCAACAACAGCTTACTATTGATACCTATGCTGAGGAGGTTTTACAACCAGCAAAGTTGATTGTCGTTCGTTTATTAGGCGGACGTTCCTACTGGTCTTATGGTTTGGAAGTCTTGCGCGAAACCGTACTCTCCACCGGCGCTTCTTTAATTGTTTTACCCGGTGACGAACGGCCCGATCCCGATTTAATTAGTCACTCTACCGTTTCTCTGCAAACAGTTAATCAACTCTGGCGTTATTTAACTGAAGGTGGCGTCGAAAATATGGTCAACGCTCTCTTATTTTTGGCAGATGTTTGTTTAGGAGAAAATTTCAATCCTCCCCCGCCGGTTCCTGTTCCTCGTGTTGGTTTTTATCCTTATCGTTTAGATTTTACTCCCTGCGAATCGAGGGTCGGTTTATTATTTTACCGCGCTCATTATTTAGCAGGAAATTTAGCACCAATTGATGCGCTTTGTCAAGCGTTGGTTGCTCGCAATTTAGAACCGGTGCCGGTGTTTGTTTCTTCCCTGCGTGACCCCGATGTTCAAGCCGAAATTTTTGATTATTTTTTCCCCAAAGATTTACCCCCAATTCAAGTTTTACTTAATACCACAAGTTTTGCCTTTAGTCAAGTTTCTGAAGTTATTAATCCCCTAGAAAATCCTAGCTCTATAATCCCCAATCTCGATGTGCCGGTGTTGCAAGTAATTTTAAGTAATGGTACCGGTTTTGAGCAATGGCAAGGAGGTTTTCAAGGTCTTTCGCCGCGAGATATGGCAATGAATGTGGTTTTGCCAGAGGTTGATGGACGCATTATTTCCCGTGCAGTTTCCTTTAAACAAGTTCAAAGCCGGCATCCACTTTTAGAAACAGAAGTTGTCGTTTATAAGCCGGTGCCAGATCGCATTGAATTTGTTGCCGATTTAACCGCAAATTGGGTTAAATTACGAACAGTCCAAACCAGTGAGCGACGGGTAGCCTTAATATTAGCAAATTATCCCGCCAAAGATGGCAGATTGGCAAATGGAGTCGGCTTAGATACCCCCGCAAGTTGTGTCGAGATTTTGCAAGCTTTACAGTTAGCAGGATATACCGTTGATAAAATACCGGCCACAGGAGAGGAGTTAATTGAATGGTTAACTGCCGGTGTCACAAATGATCCAGAAGGTCTGAATTTTCGCCCCATTTATCAGAGTTTGAATTTTGATGAATATCAGCGAATATTTGATGAATTACCCGAAAATGTAAAAAATGGAATTGTAGAACGCTGGGGCGAACCGGCAGAAGTTTTGAGCCGATCAGGCAAAAAAGAAATCGTCATTTCTGGCCTTCAATTCGGCAATGTTTTTGTCGGAGTTCAACCGGCACGCGGCTATGAAATAGACCCATCTTTAAATTATCATGCCCCCGATTTAGCCCCAACTCACGAGTATTTAGGATTTTATTTTTGGCTAAGATTCGTTTTCCAAACCCACGCCATTGTTCATGTCGGAAAGCATGGAAATTTAGAATGGTTACCCGGTAAAAGTGTAGCTCTTTCTGAAAATTGTTATCCAGAAATTGCCCTTGGTGCCATGCCTCATTTTTACCCCTTTATTGTCAACGATCCAGGCGAAGGTTCCCAGGCAAAACGACGAGCGCAAGCAGTAATTATTGACCATTTAACACCGCCAATGACGCGGGCAGAATTGTATGGATCTTTGGTGCAACTAGAAAATTTAATTGATGAGTTTTATGAGGCGGAATGTTTAGATCCTTCCCGGTTGCCGGTGATTCAAGAACGCATTAATAGTTTAATTGTTCAGGAAAATCTCTATGAAGATTTAGGCTTAGAAAAAGAGCAGTTTAAAGACCCACGCTTTCAGCTACAAGCAAAAATTGATAGTTATCTCTGTGAGTTAAAAGAAGCACAAATCCGCGATGGTTTACATATTTTTGGCCGCTGTCCAGAAAACCGGCAACTGCGTGATTTAATTATCGCCATTGCTCGCTATCCGGCCTCTGGGCGTATTGGTTTAACGCGCGCTTTAGCCGCAGATTTACAGTGGGATTTTGACCCGTTGACGGCTGAATTAAGCCAGCCTCTCCCCCCGCTACCCGCCGCCAATCAAGGGGAGGAAAGCGCCGTTAGGTTTGCCTTCAGAACAGCGGGAGATTTAATTGAATATTTAGAAGAAATTGCCGCGAAAATTATTGATGAAATCTTGCAAGGAAACTCGCCAAGCTTATCCAAATACTTGCCCCACTGCCAACTAGAAACCACAAAAGAACTGCAATGGATTGAAGATTATTTACTCCCAGCCTTACAACAAACGCCCCAAGAAATAGCCAATTTATTACGCGGTTTAGAAGGCCGGTTTGTCCCTAGTGGCCCCTCTGGCGCCCCCACCAGAGGCCGGCCCGAAGTTTTACCAACTGGCCGCAATTTCTACTCTGTAGACATCCGTTCCTTACCCACCGAAACCGCCTGGGATATTGGCAGAAAAGCAGCCGAAGTTTTAATAGAAAACTATACCCAAGAACACGGCGAATATCCCAAAACATTAGGGCTATCAGTTTGGGGAACTTCTACGATGCGAACCGGCGCCGATGATATTGCCGAAGCTTTAGCATTAATTGGTGTCCGTCCTGTTTGGGATGGGCCGTCTCGTCGAGTGGTAGATTTTGAAATATTGCCCCTCTCGGTATTAGACCGGCCTCGCATTGATGTAACTTTAAGAATTTCTGGTTTTTTCCGCGATGCCTTTAGCAATTTAATTGATTTATTTGATAAAGCTGTGACGGCGGTGGCAAGTTTAAATGAGCCGGTAGAGCAAAATCCTATCGCCGCCAAAGTCCGACAAGAAACAACTTCTTGGCAAGCAGCAGGATTAGGTTTTGAACAAGCTCAAGCGCGTTCTCTTTATCGGGTTTTTGGCTCAAAACCAGGGGCTTATGGGGCGGGATTACAAGGTTTAATAGAGTCGCAAAATTGGACGGATGATGAAGATTTAGCCCGTGCTTATATTAACTGGAGTAGCTACGCTTATTCTTCGCAGAATGGCAGCAAAATGCTGGCGGGAATTTCGGCACCAGAAGCTTTTAAACAGCGCTTACAAGAAATGGAAATTGTGCTGCACAATCAAGATAATCGGGAACATGATTTGTTAGATTCGGATGATTATTATCAGTTTCAAGGCGGTTTAACGGCGGCGGTACGGGTGATGCGGGGCGAAAATCCTGAAACTTATTTTGGCGATAATTCTCTGGCAGAAAATCCGAAAGTGCGCCGGTTAAAAGATGAAATTGCACGGGTTTATCGGTCGCGGGTTGTTAATCCAAAATGGATTGCCGGTGCGATGCGTCATGGTTATAAAGGTGCGTTTGAAATGGCCGCAACGGTGGATTTCTTATTTGCTTATGATGCGACGGCTCGTTGTGTGTCTGATTTTATGTATGAAGGGGTGGCGAAGGCATATTTATTTGATGGGCCGGTGCGTGAGTTTATTGAGCAAAAAAATCCTTGGGCATTGCGGGATATGGCAGAGCGTTTATTGGAAGCCAATCAGCGCGGTTTATGGGAATCTGCTAATAGTCAAATGTTGGAAGATTTACGCGCTTTGGTGAATGAAGCAGAACTGACTATTGAAATGAAAGGGGTTGCACAATTGTAGGATATTAATCTATCTTTTTATCCCTAGTTATTGGCCGGCAAAAAGCCTATGGATTCAGAGTAAATACATCAATCTTATATGCCGTAAATAGCGATAAATTAGCCGGGAAAATTTGAATATTAAAGCCATGATATCTAATAGGAAGTTAGCCGCTGCTATTAGTGATTTAGGGTTCTATGAGTTTCGCAGACAGCTAGAGTACAAAGCTTATAGGTAAAGATGCCGAGTGGAGATTGTGGATCGTTGCTATCTATCATCACAGCAGTGCCGAGTATCCAAGCACATTAATAGCGTATTGCAGTTAAGTGATCGGCTGTTCCACTGTCCCAAATGTTGGCAAATACAAGACCGTGATCTCCTTTTGGCGATAAACTGAACAGCAGCCTCCTGATACCCTATGCACTAGAATAGTCTCTATCGGAAGTTAAGCCTGTGGACAAGAAGTAGCCGGCTACCTTGGAAGAGGTAGGAAATAAACAGCGATTGTTTGGCTTTGTCCAGCATTGTTTAAGTTTTATAGAGCAGTAAAATAAAAAATACATTCGGCAAAAGTGTTGCAGGCGGTAAGTTGCTGTTTGCGAATCTTTTATAAAATATTGGGCCGGATTTATGTTGAAATTGAGCCATGAATGCCTCAGACCCTCCAGATGTTTTCCAGATGTTTTTTGATCAAGCCCCTGTGGCAATTGCTATGCTCGACCGGCAGATGCGATACTTGTTTGTGTCGCGCCAGTGGCTGGCAGATTGGGGCATGGACAGCCAAAATATTATCGGTCGTTATCATTCTGATTTTTTTCCCAATTTTGCAAGCAAAGTCGATTTGAGTTTGGTTGGCAATTTTGAAGAGTCTGTGACAAAACTCAATGGCGATCAAATATGGGTGAAATGGAAAATTCAGCCCTGGAAAACTTCTCATGGTGAAGTCGGAGGCATGATGGTAAGTATGGAAGATATTACAGAGTATAAGCAAACAGAAGCGAGACTTAAACAAAGTAATGAAGAGTTAGCGAGACGGGTGGAAGCTTGTGCGGCTGAGTTGAGAAATACGGCTTTAAATTTACACAATGAAAGTCTCGAACGCCAGCAAATTGAAGAAGTGCATAAAGTCTTGCAGTTTGCCATAGATCGGGCCGGTGATGCTGTTTTTTGGGTGACTCCAAGGGCGCAGTTTTTTTATGTTAACGATGCCGCCTGTTTGTCGTTAGGTTATTCGCGTTCAGAATTGCTATCGCGTTCGCTGCAAAATATTAACCCGGATTTTCCCCCCGATGTTTGGGCAGATTATTGGGAAGAAATTAAGCAACTTGGGGCGATACGTCTGGAATCTCGCCACTGCACAAAAGAAGGTACGATATTTCCGGTGGAACTGACAATTAATTATTTTCAAGTCAATGGACATGAATATAATTGTATTTTTGCGCGGGATATCAGCGAACGCAAACGCTTTGAGGCAGAACTCTACGAAGCAAAAGCAGCAGCGGAAGCTGCAAACCTCGCACGAAGCAGTTTTCTGGCGAATATGAGTCACGAACTCCGCACTCCTTTAACGGCAATTATTGGCTATAGCGAATTGTTGCAAGAAGATGCTATTGAAGAAGGCTTAGCTAATTCGGATTTTATGAATGACTTGAAAACTATTAATACTTCAGGGAAACAATTGTTGGCGGTTTTAAGCGAAATTCTTGATTTTGCTAAGATTGAATCGGGGCAAATGGAACTGAATTTGAATTCTTTTGATGTGGCGGATTTGGTCAAGGAAGTAGAAACGCGAATTCAGCCTTTATTGCCGGCTAATAATAATACTTTACGGGTGATTTGTCCTGAAGATATTGGCACAATGTATGCCGATTGGATTAAGGTACGACAAATTTTGTTTAATTTATTGGGTAATGCCACTAAGTTTACAGAAAATGGGGTTGTTACTTTAGAAATTTTTGCTGAAGAAATGCCTGATTTTCAGCTTTTGAGTGCGGGGGCACCACCGCCAGAAGTTAGTTCTGGTGCCCGTCAGTCTTGGATTGTGTTTCGTGTTGCTGATACGGGTATTGGGATGACAAAAGAACAATTGCCGAGTATTTTTCAGGCTTTTACTCAGGCGGATAATTCATCAACTCGCCGTTATGGTGGTACGGGTATGGGTTTGGCCCTCAGTCGCAGTTTTTGTCAAATGATGGGAGGTGAAATTTTAGTTGAAAGTGAGTTAGGTGTTGGTTCTGTTTTTACGGTTTATTTGCCTACTAATGTTACTGAAACGGAGGTTGTTTGAGGTTTAAGGGGTTTTTTTTAACCGCATCCTATAGCGGATAAACGCAAATAAAGATTGAAAATTGATGTAATGAGTAAATGGAAAGGATAAAGGATAAATGACTAATTTTGAGTTTGGGCCGGTTTCTGATTCTTTAGAGGCTGAAGGTTTAGGGGAAATTCTTTGTCAGTGTTTCCTTTTTCCGGGGAAACTTTGGCCTTTGTACCGCGACCGGCTTGGTGTGGAAAATTTCCGCTTTTTAAAGCAAGATGATAAGGTTGTTGCGGGTTTGACGCTTTATCAAATGGGGCAATGGTTTGGGGGTGAGTCTATACAAATGGCGGGTGTGGCGGCGGTTGGTGTGTCTCCAGAAGTTCGCGGGAGTGGGGCCGGTTTTGAGTTGATTTCTCAAACTTTAAAGGAGTTGTATTCTCAAAAAATCCCGCTTTCTACGCTTTATCCGGCTACGCAAAGGTTATATCGAAAGGCTGGTTATGAACAGGCGGGAAGTCGTTGTCTTTGGGAAGTTCCTATTGATTCTATTCGCTTGCATGACCGCAGTTTGGAGGTGGTAGCGGTTAAAAAACTCGAAGCGCAAGTTTTTCAAGATATTTACAACCAAGCAGCTAATCAAACTAATGGTAATTTAGACAGAAATCAAGCTATTTGGGAGAATGTTTTTGATCATAATGAGGATGAGGTTTATGGTTATTTGGTTGGCGGTGAAAACCCACAAGGTTATATTATTTTCAGCCAAAAAACGGTAAATCATCAAAATTTGATGGAAATTTGGGATTGGGCGGCGACAACTCCGGCAGCTAGACACCGGCTTCTAACATTTATATCTGATCATCGGTCACAAATTCAAAAGGTTATCTGGCGGGGTTCTGTTATTGATTCGTTTTTGTTACTTTTGCCCGAACAAACAGCAAAAGTGGCGCAATTAGAGTTATGGTTTTTGCGAATTGTTGATGTGGTTTCGGCTTTAGAAAAACGCGGTTATCCCGAAGGTTTAGAAGCTGAATTACATTTAGCTATTAGCGATGATATTTTGCCGGAAAATAACGGTAATTTTATCTTATCTGTTTCTGGGAAAAAAGGTCAGGTTAGTAAGGGCGGGAAAGGTGATTTAAAGCTACAAATAAACGCCCTAGCACCCCTTTACACCGGCTTCTATACCCCCTATCAATTGCAACAAGCCGGCCACATAGAAGCGTCAAATCAAAGCTTATCTATTGCTTCTCAAATCTTTGCCGGTTCTCCCTCTTGGATGCCAGATTTCTTTTAAAATTGTTGGTTTTTCTAAAAACCCGGTTACTTTTAAAAACCGGGTTTTTTAGTACCGTTTGCTAATCACCAATCCCCAGTCCGCCACTCCGCAAACCAACGGCAATTTTACTGTGTTTTTCAATTTGACTCATTACCTCTTTTGCCCGTTGAATAACAGATGCCGGCAACCCAGCCAACCGGCCCGCCTCAATGCCATAGGAACGATCAGCCCCACCCGGTTTAACTTGATGTAAAAAGATAATTTGATCCGGCATTTCTTTAACCGTAACTTGATAATTTGCCACATTCGATAAAATCGAAGCCAACTCATTTAACTCGTGGTAATGTGTAGCAAAAATCGTTCTGGCTTTAATTTCTGTTGCCAAATATTCCGCCACCGACCAAGCAATAGAAAGACCGTCAAAAGTTGCTGTTCCCCGGCCAATTTCATCTAATAAAACCAGCGATTTTGGCGTTGCATGATTTAAAATATTCGCCGTTTCATTCATCTCCACCATAAAGGTAGACTGTCCCGTTGCCAAATCATCCACAGCCCCCACCCGTGTAAAAATGCGGTCACAAATGCCCAAAGTTGCCGAAGATGCCGGCACAAAACTGCCAATTTGCGCCATTAATTGAATTAAACCAACTTGCCGTAAATAACAACTTTTGCCGCTGGCATTCGGGCCGGTTAAAATAATCAAATCGGGTTTTTCTTCTTCTTTTTTTTCTTCTGTTTCTTCACGCCCCAAAAAAGCAGAATTCGGCACAAAAAAGCCTGCCGGCAAAGACTGTTCTACCACCGGATGTCTGCCATTAATAATTGTAATTTCCCGGCTTTCTACCATCACCGGCCTGCAATATCCCTGATAAACCGCTATCTCAGCCAAACCACACAAAGCATCAACTGCTGCTACCGCTTTTGCAACTTTTCTGATCACCTCTGCTTGTTCGCCAACTTCTGCCCGCAAACCGGCAAAAATTTCATATTCCAAGTTATTCAAATCATCTCTTGCTGTCAGAATTCTCGCCTCTCTTTCCTTCAAATCAGGGGTAATATATCTCTCTTCACTCGTTAACGTTTGTTTGCGGATATAATCGCTGGGGGCTTGTTCGGTTTTTGATTTAGAAATGCTGATATAATAGCCGAATGTTTTATTAAATCCTACCTTCAAAGTTGAAATGCCGGTGCGTTCTCTTTCGGTCATTTCTAATTGGGCTATCCATTGTTGATCGTCTTCAACGCAACGCCGTAAATTATCCAATTCTGTGTTAATTCCACCCTGAATTAAGTTACCTTCCTTGAGATGAAGTGGCGGCGGATCAACTAAATGGGCTTGTAATTTTTTGGCAAGTTCTTCTAAACCGGCAGGCACAATTTGCAAAGCCCGTAAATACGGAGATTTTCCCACAGCCACAACTTCTGCTAAGTCTGGAAGTTTCAATAAAGAATCTGCTAAAGTCGCTAAATCTTTAGCATTTGCTGTGCCCGAACCGGCCCGACCAGCCAACCTTTCAATATCATAAATTTGTCTTAATAATTGCTGTAATTCTTGACGCAAAGACGTATTCTCGACTAACTCTTCAATCGTATCTTGTCGCGCCCGAATACCTTTAATATCTAGCAAGGGTTGTAATAACCACCGGCGCAAAGCACGCCCTCCCATTGCAGTCATTGTTTTATCCAGTGCCCACAACAAAGAACCATAAAAAGTTCCATCGCGGACAGTTTGAGTAATTTCTAAATTGCGCCGCGAATGATGGTCAAGAATTAGATAATCAGCAAGGGTATAAGTTCTAACCGGCAATAAGGGAATTTTTGAATTTCCACCGCGTTCGCCGGTTCTGTGTTCAAAGGTATTTTCTAAGTATTCTAATAAGCCACCGGCAGCCCGAATAGCTAAGGGCAAATGTTCGCAGCCCATGCCTTCGAGAGAGCGAACTTTAAAGCGTTGTAAAAGTCTATTTTTTGCCTCAATTTGTGTGAAAAATTTGGGAGAACGTAGGGCATAACAAAAAGAGTTTGGCAGGCAAGAAGGAAGGCTGGGGGAAGTTTCACCAGGGCGTAGTAAGCTACCAATATCAGGCGCATCTGTGGGCACTAAAACTTCCGAAGGTTGGACGCGCATCAGTTCTTGGCTGAGGTTTTCGAGGTTGTCGCCGGTGGTGGTAAAAAATTCGCCGGTGGAAATGTCTGCGTAGGCTAAACCCCAATGATTTGAAGCGATAATAACCGCAGCTAAAAAGTTATTGCGGCGTGCTTTAAGCATTCCTTCTTCGAGAACAGTTCCGGGGGTGATGACGCGGGTAATACTGCGTTCTACAATGCGACGTTCGGCGGCGGCGTCTGCGGCGTCTTCTATTTGATCACAAACAGCGATGGCGTAGCCTTTTTCTACCAGTTGAATTGCGTAGCGATCTAGGGCATGATGGGGTACGCCGGTCATGGGAACACGGCCTATTTTACCGGCTTGTTTGCTTGTTAAAACCAGTTCAAGTTCTTGGGAAACGGTGATAGCATCTTGGAAAAATGTTTCGTAAAAATCGCCAACTCGATAAAGCAAAATTGAGTGGGGATGTTTGTCTTTTGTGTCGGCGTAATGCCGGTACATTTCACTGAGGTTTTCTCGATCAATCAATCGATAGTCTGAGTTTTTAATATTCGATTGATTTTTGTTGGGTTCGCTGGGGGTAGATGCAGAATAGCGGGTCATAATCGGGGTTGCTGCGCGTTTTGAGTTTTCAGGATACCGCAATCTTGGGAGGGTTTTTGCAGAGTTGGGGAAAAATTCAAGATTCTTTAAGATTTTTGGGCCGGTGTCAGGTGTTCTCACTTTTGAAATTCTGCCAGTAACCATGTTCCGATTTCGGTATGGTCTTGTTCTTGGCTGCGTTGCAAGGCTTCTTCTAAAATGGTTATAGAAAGTGCGGGCAAGACTTGTGAGGTGGTAATGCGTTTACTACCTCCTTCTGCAATGGCAAAGGCTATAATTTGGGTTTTTTCAACATCTACCACCCAGTATTCTTTAATTTCCATTTCTTCATAAAGCAGACGTTTATAGCCTAAATCATCTGCTAAACTTGTGCTGGCAATTTCTATAGCTAAATCAGGGGGTGAGGTAATCTCAAGGTTAGCAATTGATGTGCCGGTGGGGGCAAGGCTGGCGCGTTCTCCAATATAATAAGAAATATCGGGTTGTGCTTCTCGCAGGCCGGTTTTTCTAAAACTACAGTTGATTAGTCCTGTTTGCCGAATACCTTTGAGAACACAAAATAAACTGATGGCAAAAAAGATAATGCCGTTCTCGTTTGCGTGGTTTGGTCCTACTGGTGCCATTTCTATCTTCAATTTTTTATCAACATAATAGGTTTTTGCTTTTTCGTACTCCGGCGCATGAATTGCTTGGATATATTCATCCCAAGTAGCCGGTATCCAGGTATTAGTTGAGAGTTTAGTTTGAAGTTGGTTCATAACAAAAATTATTAAATGAAGTTTACCAAATCCAAAGCCCAAAAGGAAACCTATCTGCGTCCATCTGTAGTGGGGCAGGCATCCTGCCTGTCTAAAGGCTGCGGTTAAAAAATAACCAAAGAACTCCCAAAAAAGACCCTTTCGTGCTGTGGAGCAGGCAAGATGCCTGCTAGACATCTCTAAGATAATTCTATTTTAAGCTATTTTTTGCAAAATTCGGGCCTAACCCTTAAAGAATACTAACTCAAAACCTCCAAAACCGGCCTCATAATCCTGTTATTTTAATACATAAAAAACGCATTTCTACCCGCTTTTTCTAATTCTGACTTTGCTGTTGCCGAAAAAACTTTATAAATCCCACTCACTAAATTTTGCCACTGTTGCAAACTCCCAGCACACGAGCAATTTTGAAACTGAAACTTATAAAATTTTGTCCACAAAGCCGGCGCATAATGGCTTTTTTCACTTTTATACCAGCGTTTTTTCCACAGCGCCAAATCTTTGATATCCGGCACATCTACGCCTACAATTGCCGGAAAATCTGCATAACTCACAAACCGGCTCACTCCTTTCGCGTGGACGTGAACCACATACCGCATCAACCGAATGCGGATAATATTCTCTACGGCAATATTAAACATCAGCGCCACCGCCTCTTCCGTAACAAATCGAGCGAGCCGGTGCACAACTGGCGAATCATGCCAAATTTTAGATTCTGTAATTGTTTCTAAATTTTCCCCTGATGTTGTTAACATATTTGTTATCTCCCTTATGGGATTTTTAACTTTGTTTTTTAAGTGATCGCCCGACAGTTTGCGAGACTAGGGGGGCGATCTCTTTTGTTTTGTTGGTATTATAATCATAAATTGCAATTACATTTTTTGTCAAGTATGGGACTAATCCGAGTCAGAGTCAGGGAACTAGCAGCAGAAAAAGGCTGGACGCTCAAAGAAGTAGCTGAGCGTTCAGGAGTCATTTACAGCACCATCACCACCTACGCAAGACGTACAGAAATGGCAATGGTTGATTACACGGCGCTGCTCAAGTTAGCCCGCACATTTGACGTAATGATTGAGGATGTAGTAGAGATTATTGAAGAATAAAGAATTAGGCCGGTGTTTTTTTACTAAATAAACTTATCGTATTTTTCTTATAACTTGGCAAACCAAAAATAACACTAGATTAGCCTCAACCATCAAAACCCCCTACCTAGCTACATTCCCCCAACATAAAATAAACACATTTTATCTAAACAATTAATCATCATCCTTCATCTGCCCTCCAAATAAAGATAAAAAACACCATTTCCCCATCAAAAAAAATCCCCCACATAAAAAGCAGGGGATTAAAAATTATTTAACTACTATTGGCTTAAAAATTAGCCGAACTTACCAGCAGTAGAAGCAATCACAAAAGCCGCATAAGTCAGAACATAACCCACAGTAAAGT